>JBOHDD010000504.1:0-2047 GCA_050699155.1 Nocardioidaceae bacterium | reverse complement strand
TCAGCCGGCCGGGATGACGTTGACGTTGACCTGGGCGGCGACGTCGTCGTGCAGCCGGATCGCGACCTGGTGGACACCGAGGGTCTTGATCGGGTTGCCGACCTCGATCTTGCGCTTGTCGACGTCGGGCCCGCCCGAGGCCTTGATCGCGCCGGCGATGTCGGCCACGGTCACGGCACCGAAGAGCCGGCCGGTCTCACCGGACCGGACCTGCAGGCTGACCTCGAGGGCCTCGAGCCGGCGCTGGACGTCCTCGGCGGTGCCGAGGTCGCGGATCTCACGCACCTCGCGCGCCTTCTTGATCGACTCGATCTGCCGCTCGGCTCCGCGGCTCCAGCGGATGCCGTACCCGCGGGGGATGAGGTAGTTGCGTCCGTAGCCGTCCTTGACGTCGACGACATCACCGGGAGCGCCGAGGCCGGTGACCTCCTGCTGAAGGATGAGCTTCATCGTGTGGTCAGCCCCTCTCAGCGTGCGGTGGACGTGTAGGGCAGCAACGCGACCTCGCGGGAGTTCTTCACCGCCGTGGCGACGTCCCGCTGGTGCTGCACGCAGTTGCCGGTCACCCGACGGGCGCGGATCTTGCCGCGGTCGGAGATGAACTTGCGCAGCAGGTTGGTGTCCTTGTAGTCGACGTAGGTCGCCTGCTCCTTGCAGAAGACGCAAACCTTCTTCTTCGGCTTGCGCACGACTGGCTTGGCCATTGTGGTGCTCCCTTCAGAGCCCGGTGGGAAACCGGAATGGTCGGCCGGTCGGGTGACCGGCGATGGTCAGTTGTCGCGGTCGGTCAGAACGGTGGTTCCTCGGAGGCACCGCCGGAGCCCTGCGATGCCCACGGGTCGCTGCCGGCCTGCTGGGACCCGCCGAACCCGCCCTGGCCGGCGGGCTGCGAGGCCCACGGGTCGTTGTCGGGCTGGCCGCCCTGCTGACCACCGCCGTAGCCCCCGCCACCGCCACCGCCGGAGCGGGTGGTCTTGGTGACCTTCGCGGTCGCGGTGCGCAGGCTCGGGCCGACGTCGTCGACGTCGATCTCGAAGACGGTGCGCTTCTCGCCCTCGCGGGTCTCGAACGAGCGCTGCTTGAGCCGGCCCTGCACGATCACCTTCATACCGCGCTGCAGTGACTCGGCGACGTTCTCCGCCGCCTGGCGCCAGACCGAGCAGGTCAGGAACAGCGTCTCGCCGTCCTTCCACTCCCCTGCCTGCCGGTCGAAGGTCCGTGGGGTCGACGCGACCCGGAAGTTGGCCACCGCGGCACCCGACGGGGTGAAGCGCAGCTCGGGGTCGTCGACGAGGTTGCCGATGATCGTGATGACGGTCTCGCCAGCCATCAGACCTCCCAGTAGTGGGCTGTATTGAACAGGTACGGGTGGGGGACTCGATCAGTGTGCGTCGGGCCGGATGACCTTGGTGCGCAACACGGACTCGTTCAGGCCGAGCTGGCGGTCCAGCTCCTTGACGGTCGCCGGCTCGGCGGTGAGCTCGATGACGGCGTAGATCGCTTCCGACTTCTTCTGGATCTCGTACGCCAGGCGACGACGACCCCAGACGTCGACCTTCTCCACGCTACCGCCGTCGTTGCGGACGAGGCCGAGGTACTGGTCGAGCGAGGGAGCAACCGTGCGCTCCTCGAGATCCGGGTCGAGGATGACCATGACTTCATAGTTACGCATGAGCGGTCTCCACCTCCTTCGGACTTTGGCGGTCACGGTCTCTCCGTGACAGGAGGGCTATGCGTGTGAAAGCCCGGCGACTTGGGCCGGGCCGTCGGGGTGAGCCTATCAGCGCCCGCCGTCGACTCCGAAACCGCTGTCCACAGTTTCGCGCTCTCCTGCACAACGCCGTACCCCTCCGGCGGTGCACCTGTGGGGACCCGTGCTGCGAACCCGAAACGTCGCGGGGGTCCCCTGCGACGTACCTATCGTTCCGGGGGACCCCCGCGACGTGGAGCAGCGCGGGCCGGGGGCGTGGGTGGGCTTGCGCGGCACGAGGCGGAGGGGCAGTCTCGGACCAGGAGGTGGGTTGATGGCCCGCACACATGCCTCTGA
>JBOHDD010000503.1:0-6182 GCA_050699155.1 Nocardioidaceae bacterium | reverse complement strand
GAGGCAGCCAGGAGCTCCCTCCTGCAGGCACTCGACGACACCACGGTGCTCGGGCTGACCACCAACCTCGGCTTCCTGCGCCAGCTCGTCGCCTGCGACGCGTTCCGCGACTGCGAGATCGACACCTCCTGGCTCGACCATCACCTCGACTCCTTCACCCGCGCCGACCCGCCGGAGGCCCTGTGCATCGCGGCCTGGCAGCTCGCGCAGGTGTCGGCGGCGGCCGACCCGTCGCACCCGTTCGGTGCCGGTGACGGTTGGCGCGCGGGTGCAGCACCCGCACCCGTCCCGGTCGAGCTCGGCAGCACTGTCGTGACCGTGGACAGGGCACGGGGCCTGGTGCTCTCCACCGAGCACGACTGGCGGGTGCGGCCGGTCGCCGGGCCGACCGGCACCCTGCGGTTGGAGATCGACGGGGTGATCCACGAGGCGCACGTCGAGATAGACACGCACGCGGTCACCGTGGGGTACCGCGGTCAGCCACACGTCTACCCGCGACCAGACGCCTTCGGGCCGGGCAGCCGGTCTGACGTGTCCGACGGGTCGGTGGCCGCACCCATGCCGGGCACCGTGCTGGCGGTCGCAGCCACGGTCGGCGACCGGGTGGCGGCCGGTGCCACCCTGGGGGTGATGGAGGCGATGAAGATGGAGCTGGCGCTCAAGGCGCCGCACGACGGTGTCGTGCGCGAGGTCAACGCCGTTCCGGGTGACCAGGTCGCGCTCGGGCACACGCTGTTCGTCGTCGAAGCACCAGTCGTCGCAGCACCAGGGGAGAGCTGATCGGAGTGCGCGCACCACAGGTCGTCCGCGACGACCGGCTCCCCGCCGACGTCACGGTCTACGAGGTCGGACCACGCGACGGGCTGCAGAACGAGCAGGCGATCGTGCCCGTCGAGGTGAAGGCGGAGTTCGTGTCCCGGCTGGTGTCCGCCGGCCTGGGGGTCGTGGAGGCCACCAGCTTCGTACACCCGAAGTGGGTCCCGCAGCTCGCCGACGCCGAGGACCTGCTCGACCGGCTCGACCTCGCCGGGCCGGTGCGGATGCCGGTGCTGGTCCCCAACGAGCGCGGGCTGAACCGCGCACTCGAGAAGGGTGTGCGTGAGATCGCGATCTTCGGCAGTGCGACGGAGGCGTTCGCGCGGCGCAACCTCAACCGCGGCCTAGACGAGCAGTTCGCCATGTTCGCGCCGACGGTCGACCGGGCACGCGGCGCGGGTCTCGACGTGCGCGCATATGTCTCGATGTGCTTCGGGGACCCGTGGGAGGGCGAGGTGCGCGTCGACCAGGTGGTCGACGTCGGACGTCGGCTGCTCGACCTCGGGGCCTCGCAGCTCTCGCTGGGGGACACCATCGGTGTGGGTACGCCGGGGCACGTACGCGCCCTGCTGTCTGCCTTCGCCGATGCGGGGCTCGGCGTCGATCGGCTCGCGATGCACTTCCATGACACCTACGGCCAGGCACTGGCCAACGCGTTGGCCGCACTGCACTGCGGTGTCACGACGTTCGACGCCTCGGCGGGCGGGCTGGGCGGCTGTCCGTACGCGGAGAGCGCCACCGGCAACCTGGCCACCGAGGACCTGGTGTGGCAGCTCGACGGCCTCGGCATCCGGACCGGGGTGGACCTGGCCGCGCTGGTCGACACCAGCGTGTGGATGGCCGGCAGGCTCGGACGTCCGAGTCCCTCGCGGGTGGTGCAGGCCCTAGCCTGAGCCCTCGTCGTACGTCGGGTCGAGACGGGTCACGAGATAGCCGCGCAGCATCACCTCGGCCTCGGCGAGGATGCGCGGGTCGCCGCTCGGGTCGTCCCGGAACGCCGCCTGCAGGGATGCGCTCGCGGACTCGACACCCACCTGCAGGATCAGCGCGAGGTCCGGGTTGCGGATGCCGAACCGGTGCTGCAGCAGCTGGCTGAGCCGTAGTGCGATCGCGACCTTGTTGTGGTGCACGCCGTCGATCAGCCTGGGGTCGACGGTGTCCCCGAACCTCAGCGGCTGCACTGCCGAGTTGCGGCGGTACATCTCGACGTACGCGCGGAACAGCCGGTTCACCGCGTCCCACCAGTTCTCGATGCCGGCGTCGGACAGGAAGTCCTCAGCGGCCGCGACGAAGTTGTCCAGCTCGCGACGCATCAGCAGCCGGGCGATGGCCCGCTTGTCCGGGAAGAACTGGTAGATCGAACCGACCGACATGCCCAGCGACTGGGCGAGCATCGTGGTCGACACCTCGTCGTACCCGTTCGCAGACACCAGCTCCGCGTACCGATCGAGGATGGCGTCGACCCGCGCCGCGCTCCTGGCCTGGATGGGCTTTCGCCGCAGGTCGCTGTCGGATCCGCCGGCACTCACCGAGGGCGTCCTCGGGGCAGCAGAGCCCGGTCGGCGAAGCGGCCGACCCTCCACGTGGAGTAGCCGTCGCTGACCGCGCCGACACCGCCACCGACCAGGGGGACACGTCGACCGACGGAGGTGGCGACCCGCTTGCCGCCGATCTTGGCGATCAGCTCCTGCGTCACCTCGACGGCGGTCCGCTGGTCCAGCTCCGGGTCGTGTGCGGGTGCGGTCGCTATCGCCATCGGCGAGGACGGGAGGCGACCCTTCCTCACCAGCTCCTCCACTCCCTCCTCACCGAGCAGACACGCGAGTACGGCGTTGCGCACGCGTGCGTCGTCGAGGTCGTAGCCACGCAGGTACGCGATGGTGGCCACCATGTGGCACTGCAACAGCGCGAGGCCGGCCACGTTGGCGGGGATCGTGACCGCCCACGTGGCCAGGCCGCCGATGTTGGTAACGAAGCCCTGCACACCGGCCATCCGCACATGCGTCTCGATCACGGTATGGATCGCCTTGTCGACGTCGCCGCCTGCCGCGGCCAGACGCCGCTCGCCGGTCTGGACGGCGCCGGGATACCTGCTGAAGCCGTCGATGGCCAGCTCGAGCACCTGACGAACGAACCCGGAGGCCTGCTTCGGTGCCACCTTGATGCCCATCGGCGCCAGTGCCTTGCCTATCCGGCTCCCGATGCCCATCGATACTCCGCTCCGCAGTGGTGTGCCCATCCATCGGCATGGTACGCGTGCCCTGCGGTCTGCGTGCTTTGTCCCGCACTCACGAGGCTCTCGCTGCTGGTGGCACCATGGGCGGGTGCCGATCGAGCCCCCGGAGACGCAGTGGGAGATGCCCTCGCCCGACCTCGCCGGTGCCGACGACCTGGTCGGCAGTGGCGCCGATCTGGAACCCGGCACGCTGCTCGCCGCCTACCGCTCCGGGCTGTTCCCGATGCCGGTCCCGGACAGCCTGGCGATGCTGTGGTGGTCGCCGAAGCACCGTGGCGTCCTGCCCCTCGACGGGCTGCGCGTCAGTCGCTCGCTGCGCCAGTCCTGCACGAAGTTCGAGATCCGTGTTGACACCGCCTTCGACGCGGTCATCCATGCGTGCGCGGACCCACGGCGAGACGGTGGCTGGATAAGCGACGCCATCATCGCCGCGTACACCCGTCTGCACCGCGACGGCTGGGTGCACTCGGTCGAGGCGTGGAACCGTGAGGGCCGGCTCGCCGGAGGTCTCTACGGTGTGGCCATCGGTGGCCTGTTCGCGGGGGAGTCGATGTTCCACAACCAGCGGGACGCATCGAAGGCCGCGCTGGTCGCGCTCGTCGGTGCCCTCAGCGACGACGACGCCGCCGAGCGGGTGGTCGACGTGCAGTGGAAGACACCCCACCTCGAGCGGCTCGGGGTGGTCGAGGTCGACCGGCAGCAGTACCTGAAGATGCTGCGGCGTGCCCTGGAGCTGCCTCTGCCGGCGGTGTTCGCCGACTGACCCACCGGGCAGGGCCACTCCGTCACGGCCGGATTGCGCGTCCTCCGGTCATACTGGGGGAGTGCCCGAGCTACCTGAGGTGCAGGCGCTGGCCGACGACCTCACCAACCGGCTGACCGACCGCGCGGTCGCGCGGGTCGAGGTGGCGGCGTTCAGCGCGCTGAAGACATTCGACCCGCCGGTGACCGCGCTGCAGGGGCTGCTGGTCGACGGGGTGCACCGGCACGGGAAGTTCCTCGACATCGACGCGTCGGGTCTGCACCTGGTGATGCACCTTGCCCGCGGAGGCTGGGTCCGCTGGCGGGAGGAGATCCCGGCCAAACCGCTCCGTCCGGGCAAAGGCCCGCTCGCGGCCAGGGTGGTGCTCGACGACGACTCCGGCTTCGACGTCACCGAGGCCGGCACACAGAAGCGACTCGCGCTGTACGTCGTACACGAGGTCACCTCGGTGCCTGGCATCGCACGACTGGGTCCCGACCCGCTCGACGGTGGGTTCACCCTGCAGCGGCTGCGGACGATCCTCGACACGGCCGGACGCGCGCAGCTCAAGGGCACGCTGCGCGACCAGTCCGTCATCGCCGGCATCGGCAATGCGTACTCCGACGAGGTGCTGCATGCGGCGAGGCTGTCGCCGTACAAGGCGAGCTCGTCGCTGACCGACGCCGAGGTCGACGTCCTGCATGCCGCCGTTCGTGAGGTGCTCGAGGACGCGATCTCCCGCTCACACGGGCTCGCCGCCAGCGAGCTGAAGGCCGAGAAGAAGACCGGCCTGCGGGTCCACGGCCGCGCCGGCCAGGCATGTCCCGTCTGCGGCGATACCGTGCGGGAGGTGTCGTTCGCCGACCGGGCGATGCAGTACTGCGCCACCTGCCAGACCGGTGGGAAGCCCCTGGCCGACCGTAGGATGTCGCGCCTGCTCAAGTGAGCCCGCGGTCCAGGGCACGCGCACGACCACGACTGGAGGAGCACGACCATGAACCCGATGCCATCGGTGCCCACCGTCGACGTCGACGGTGTCCCGGCCGACCTGCCCGACGACCTGACCGTTGTCGACGTGCGGGAGCAGGACGAGTGGGACGCCGGGCACATCGAGGGTTCGCAGCACGTGCCGTTGGGCGACCTGCCGGCGCGGATCGACGACGTACCCGAAGATGGTCGGCTGCTGGTCGTGTGCAAGGTGGGTGGTCGCTCGGCACAGGCGACGGCCTACCTGCTGCAGCAGGGTCGGCAGGCCATCAACCTCGACGGAGGAGTGCTCGCCTGGAGCCAGGCCGGACGCCCGCTGGTCACCGACTCCGGCATCGCGCCGTCCGTGGTGTGAGGCCGGCCGGTAGAGGCCGGCGGCGACACGCCGATACCGCTCGATAGCGAAATCTAGTGTTTCCCGTAGAGAGGCCCATACAGTCGCATCGTGGATCCTGTGCGCAACCCCTACGCCCCCGGTGCCGGCCAGCGACCCCCCGAGCTCGCCGGCCGTGACCGCGAGGTCAGACAGTTCGAGGTCACCCTGGAGAGGGTCGCCGCCGGTCGTCCGGAGCGCTCCATGGTGCTGTCGGGGCTGCGCGGTGTCGGCAAGACGGTGCTGCTCAACGCGTTGCGCAGCCGTGCCGTGCAACGGGCGTGGGGTACGTCGAAGCTCGAGGCCCGCCCCGACCAGAGTCTGCGGCTGCCGGTCGCACAGGCCGTCCACGCGGCGGTGCGCGAGGTCGGGCACCGGCACCGCAACCCGGACCGGGTCGACGAGGTCGCCGGTGTGCTGAAGTCGTTCGCCCTGGCCACCCGGATGCCGGACAGGAAGGGAGTGCGCTGGCAGCCGCCGACCGACGTGCCCGCCACCAGGGGCCGTGCGGACTCCGGCGACTTCGAGCTCGACCTGACCGAGCTGTTCGCCGACGTCGCCGACCTCGCCCGCGACCTCGGTGTGGGTGTGTCCCTCTTCGTCGACGAGATGCAGGACACACCGTCCTCGGAGCTGGCGGCGCTGTGCGCGGCCTGTCACGAGATCAGCCAGCAGGGCGCTCCGCTGATCGTGGTCGGTGCGGGCCTGCCACATCTGCCGGTCGCGTTGTCGGCGAGCCGGTCCTACGCCGAGCGGCTCTTCCGGTACGTCGTGGTCGACCGGCTGCCGCGCGACGCCGCCGACCGGGCGCTGCGCATCCCGGCCGCGACGGAGGATGCCGACTTCCACGACGAGGCACTCGACGAGCTCTACGCGCTCACCGACGGCTATCCGTACTTCGTCCAGGCGTACGGCAAGGTGGCGTGGGACGCCGCACCGGACTCACCGATCCGCACCGCCGACGTACTCGAGGCGGCGCCCGAGGCCGATGCCGAGCTCGCGGTGGGCTTCTTCGGCACTCGCTACGA
>JBOHDD010000502.1:0-3792 GCA_050699155.1 Nocardioidaceae bacterium | reverse complement strand
GCGGGGACCCGGCGTACGGCGTGCTCTTCGGTTCGGTCTTCCTCGGCCTCGCCGTCGGCATGTGGTTGGGCCCCCGGGTGCTGCGCGGCCTGTCACGTCGGCGGCTGTTCGGGCTCTCGCTGACGGCGGCGGGCCTGCTGCTGGGCGGGCTGGCGCTGATCCAGGACCTGGTGCTGGTCACGCTGCTCACCCTCGTGCTCGGCTTCTGCGCCGGGATCGGCTGGATCACCGGATATACCCTTCTCGGGCTGGAGGTCGAGGACTCCGTCCGCGGGCGCACCTTCGCCTTCGTGCAGTCGATGATCCGGCTGGTGCTCGCGCTGGTGCTCGCGGCTGCCCCGGCCCTCGCCGGCCTCATCGGGACGCACTCGATCCGGGTGAGCAGCGACCTCACCTTCAACTACACCGGCGCCTCGATCACGTTCATGATCGCGGCCGTGCTCGCCACGGCTGTCGGTGTCACCGCCTATCGTCAGATGGATGACCGAGCCGGAGTTCCGCTGCACCGCGACCTGATCCGGGCGGTGACCAGCTCACCGGGGATCTACTCGCATCGGGGTGTGTTCATCGCCCTCGAGGGTGGCGAGGGTGCGGGCAAGTCGACCCAGGCCCGCAAGCTGTCGCAATGGCTGGAGAGCGAGGGTTACGAGGTGGTGCTGACGCGCGAGCCCGGTGCCACCGCGGTGGGCGGCAAACTGCGCGAAATCCTGCTCGACCCTCGCACTGGAGTCCTGTCGCCACGGACCGAGGCACTGCTGTACGCCGCGGACAAGTCCGAGCACGTGGATACCGAGATCGTGCCCGCACTGCGGCGGGGTGCGGTGGTGATCACCGACCGGTACGTCGACTCCACCCTTGCCTACCAGGGCGCGGGGCGTCGCCTTCGGACCGAGGAGATCGAGCGGCTCGCGCGGTGGTCCACGTCAGACCTGCGGCCACATCTGACGGTGCTGCTCGACCTTCCGCCGACCGTTGGTCTCGCGCGGTTCGAGGGCACCGACCGGCTCGAGGCCGAGCCGCTGCAGTTCCACGAGCGCGTGCGCGCCTCGTTCCTCACGCTGGCGGCCACCGACGCCGACCACTACGCGGTGATCGATGCATCTCGTCCGACCGACGAGATCGCAGCCGAGATCAGGGCACGGCTGCAGCCGTTGTTGTTCCGTGCCGCGGGTCGTGACCGGCACGCTCAGGAGACCCCGGATCCCGAAGGCGCCAAGTCATGAGTACGACCACCGTCGCGGGTGTATGGGCCGACCTGGTGGGCCAGGAGCCCACGGTGGAGGTGCTTCGCGGCGCCGTGACGGGTGCCGGTACGGCGTTGCAGGGCGGGGCGTCGACCGGGATGACACACGCATGGTTGTTCACCGGGCCACCGGGTTCGGGCCGGTCCAACGCCGCCCGTGCGTTCGCAGCCGCCCTGCAGTGCGAGCGAGCAGCAGGATGCGGCGAGTGCCTGGCCTGTCGCACCGCCCTGGCCGGGTCGCATCCCGACGTGACCCTGGTGAGCACCGAGCGGCTCTCCCTCGGCGTCGACGAGGTGCGCGAGCTGGTGCGCAAGGCGGCGATGGCGCCGACCGGCCGGCGATGGCAGGTGATGGTGGTCGAGGATGCCGACCGGCTCACCGAACGTGCCGCCGACGCGCTGCTGAAGAGTGTGGAGGAGCCCGCCTCACGCACCGTGTGGTTGTTGTGCGCGCCGACGGCCGAGGACGTCGTCCCAACGATCCGGTCCCGCTGCCGGCTGCTGGTGCTGCGCACTCCACCACCGGCGGCCGTCGCACAGGTGCTGCGTCAGCGTGACGGCATCACAGCGGAGGTCGCCACCTTCGCCGCCCGTGCCTCTCAGGGGCACATCGGGCGTGCGCGCGCCCTGGCGGTCGACGAGGACACCCGCAACCGCCGCCGCGAGGTGCTGTCGCTGCCGACCCGGCTCACCGGGCTGGGTGCGTGCATGACCGCCGCCGCGAACCTGGTGGAACAGGCGGCCGAGGAGGCAGCACCGATCGCCTCACGGCTCGACGGTGCCGAGCGTGCCGAGCTCGAGCAGGCTCTCGGCATGGGCACGCGTGGCGCGAAGCCCAAGGGCGCGCAAGGCGCCATCAGAGAGCTGGAGGATCAGCACAAGGCTCGCGGCAAGAGGCTGCAGCGAGACTCTCTGGACCGTTCACTCGTCGACCTGATGTCGTTCTACCGCGACGTGCTCGTGGTGCAGACCGATGGGGGCGTCGAGCTGGTGAACGAGGAGTCCCGCCGGGACGTGGAGACGGTGGCGCGTGCGGGGTCTGCTGAGTCCACAGTGCGACGCATCCAGTCCATCCTCGACTGTCGCGAAGCGTTGGAGGGAAGCGTCGCGCCACTGCTCGCGCTGGAGTCGTTGATGATCTCGCTGGCCCGCGGCACCTGAGTCCGACCGTAGCGACCTGCTTCCACAGCCTTGGCTGCTCTGCGTCGGTTCGGCCGCCGACCCCCGTACGCTGGGCGATGTGCACCCCACCCTCACCCGCCGTCCTCGGCTGCGTCTGCTCGCAGTCTGGTCGACGGTGCTGGTCCTGTGTGCAACCGCGGGCTGTGACGCAGTGTCGTCGTTGCAGGGTGAGCCGGACGAGGTGCCGACAGTGAGCCCGCCGCCGACACCCACCCGGCCGATGCCCGCCGCGCCCAACGGGCTGCGGCCCTACTTCGACCAGGAGGTGCGGTGGAAGCCTTGCGACGGCGGTTTCGAGTGCACCAAGGTCGAGGTTCCGCTCGACTACGACGATCCCTCGGGTGAGCGGGTCAGCCTTGCGGTGTCGAGGCGGCCCGCCGACGAGCCCGACCAGCGGGTGGGCGCGATCCTCGTCAACCCCGGCGGTCCCGGAGCCTCCGGTGTCGCCTATGCACCGACGGCCGCGCAGCAGTTCCGCTCAGACGTGCTCGACCAGTACGACATCGTCGGCTTCGACCCGAGGGGGGTGGCCGGCAGCGAGGGCGTCGACTGCCTGAACGACGAGGAGCTCGACGAGTTCGTCGCACTCGACCCGAGCCCCGACGACCCTGCCGCCGTCACGGAGTCACGGCGTCGGCTGACCCAGTTCGGTGAGGGTTGCGTCGCCGGATCGGGTGCGTTGGCCGGGCATGTGTCGACGCCGGAGGCCGCCCGCGACATGGACGTGATCCGGGCCGTCCTGCGCTCCCCCGAGCTGCACTTCTACGGGGCGTCCTACGGCACGTTGCTGGGTTCGACGTACGCCGACCTTTTCCCGAAGCGCGTTGGCGCGATGGTGCTCGACGGCGCCGTCGACCCGTCGATGTCGTTCCTGCGGTCCAGCCTCGAGCAGGCAGCCGGCTTCCAGACCGCGGTCGACGCCTACCTCGAGTACTGCGTGCAGCAGGGTGACTGTCCGCTCGGTGAGTCGGTCCCGGACGCCAGACGAGGTCTGATCGAGCTGCTCCGCTCCATCGACGAACAGCGGCTGCCCGGCTCCGGTGGTCGCGGCCTCACCATCGGCACCGCCGTGCTCGGCGTGTGGCTGCCGTTGTACGCCCCCGAGCTGTGGCCGACACTGACCGACGCCCTGTCGAGCGCGGCCGACGGCAACGGCGCGGCGCTCCTGCGGCTGGCCGACTTCTACACCTCCCGAGGTCGGGACGGCTACCAGGACAACTCGATCGAGGCCCTGTACGCCGTCAACTGCCTGGAGGAGATACCCAACCGCGGCGCGGCGGAGGTGCAGCGCCTGCTGCCACGATTCCGGCAGGCGTCCCCGGTCTTCGGCGACGTGTTCGCGTGGGGGCTGCTGGGCTGCGGTGACT
>JBOHDD010000501.1:0-2129 GCA_050699155.1 Nocardioidaceae bacterium | reverse complement strand
GCGCAGCGCAGCACGAAGCGTCCGCATCTCCTGCTCACGAGCCACCAGCGGAATCCCCGACCCCAGTCGCGCCATGTCAGCCATGCTGGCACAGCTCGCGGTCACGCCGCCTTCGCCGACGACCGACGCGGCTCGGGAGCACTCACCCTCTTCTCCTCCGCCCGCGCCCGACGCCGCGACAACCTGCCGGCGGCGCCGGACCGGGAACGGGCTGCCCCGGCATGTCGGGCCCGGCGGTACTCCTCCGCCTCGGCGATCAGCCGCTGGTGACGGTATTCGATCTCGGCCTGGACGGCCTCGACGTTCATCATGGTTCCCAGCTCCTCGTGGTCACGCTTGTTCACGTGCCACCAGGCTGATGCTGAGACGTCGCCCGGCCATCGGGAGATCGCGTCGCGGCTCGCCACCAGACCCTCAGTCGGCGCGCCGAGAGCCCTTACACGGTGACCAAGGGGCTGCTCTGCGTGGTCGTCCATCGCATTTTTTGCACAGGTCCCGGCGTGCCCATCGACATCGGCGCTCCGATTGGCCACTATGACATCTGGTGCCTCGGGCGGAGGGGAGCACGCCCGATGATTTGTTCGAACAAGTTTTCGCACAGCAGGGACCCTCAGTGCCGCGTCGCTTCGCTCTCGTTCGCCAGGCGGACCCCAGTGGTGTGTCCGGGACCGGTGTGGTCGCGTACGGCGTGCAGTTCAACGACTCACATGTCGTCGTCCGCTGGAACTCCGACTTCCCCTCGACCAGCCTGTGGGACTCGATGGCCGACCTGCTCAGGGTGCACGGGCACCAGGGCGCGACCATCGTGCGGTGGATCGACGCCGAGCCGACACACATCCCGCACCAGCGTGAGAACGGGCTCGCCGACATCCCCTTGGACGGACGGCGGCGGGCACCACGGAGCGGGCAGAGCCGCCGCGCCGCCGGGCGACACCGCGCACCGTGACCTAGCTGCTGGCGGCTGCCGTCCGGTCCTCCTGGGCGTGCCGTCGCTCCTGCCCGACGAGCTCGCGCGCATGCTTCTGGTCCATCCAGACCCTGCCACCCGCGTGCCGTAGCTCCATCCAGGCGAGCTGCGACGCGTGCCTCATCTCCATCCACGCGTGTTGCGCGGCGTGCCGGGCAGTCAGTGTCGCCTTCTGCTTGAGATCCGCGTCGACGGCCTTCTCGTGTTCGGCGATGTGACGGTCGGCGAGGTCCGCGTGCTCGTCACCGTGTCGCGTACAGAGCGCTTCGTGTGCGGCCAGATGTCTGCGGGACACTTCGACGTGGTCGTCGACGTGCCGATGCTCCATGTTCGCGTGCTCCGCCGTGTGCGGCGTTGCCGCGGCGCTCGCGGCCGCAATGTCCTGTTGCGCCATGCTTGGTCACCTCCGTTCAGGGACGCCTCACAAAAGAGGCTACTCCTCGAGCCGGGTCGAGGAAGAGCCCCGCAAGTACCGCCGTCACCCCATGCTGAGGCCGAGACCACGGTCGGCTGCCGGCAGGACTCGGCAGCCGCGGCTGACGCGGTCGAGCTGTCGGCACATCCAGTCGGAGTCGGCCGACGACGCACGCTCGAGGCGTAGCCGCCTGGCCCGCATCGGAACCATCTGAAGGCTCTGCAGCTCACCGGTGGACGCGTCCACGAGGACGAGGTACAGCAGCCGCAGGTCGTCGCGGTAGCGCGCGTGACCACCGATCCCCTCGTAGTCGTTGATCAGGTCACCGCAGCCATAGACGATGAGCCTGCCCCGGTACACCTCGATCGGGCGTGGATGGTGCGAGGAGTGACCGTGCACCACATCGACACCGTCATCGACCAGCCGATGCGCGAAGTCGACCAGCACCCGCGGGACGTCGTACCCCCAGTTCGACCCCCAGTGGACCGAGACCACCGCCAGGTCGCCTGGCCCCTTGTCTCGCCGCACCCTCGCCGCGAGCGCGGCGGCACTTCGCGTGGAGAGGTCGCGTACGACGCACACGCCGGCACGGTCCGGCTGCGCAGCCCAGCTCGCAGGAGTGCCGCTGGACTCCGACGCGACCGACCAGACCAGCACACGCCCGAGGCCGGTCGCGAGCTCCGCGGGACGGCTCGCCTGTTCCGCGTCGACCCCGGCACCTGCCGTGCGCAGGCCGGCGCGGCCAAG
>JBOHDD010000500.1:0-1912 GCA_050699155.1 Nocardioidaceae bacterium | reverse complement strand
GCATTCACCGAATGCCCCCACATCGGCGTCGTCCACGTCATCGGCTCCCGGGGGCAGCAGCACGAGCTCGGCCGCGGCGCTCACACCATAGGCGTCCCGAGGGTCACGCCAGCTGTCCATGCTCATCCGTCTCGCGGCGCGCACACCCTCCGCGACCTGCTCCGCCAACCAGTCAGGGGCACCGGAGTCGGCGACCACCAGATGCCCACCCACGGGTGGACTCTCGATCTCGGGGATCGACTGACCCTGCCTGACCCCGACCACCCGGTCTTCGGCGTACAACGCGAGGAAACCGTCTGAGGGCAGCCAGCTGCGCATGTGCTGGGTCATCCGCGGCGCCGGGCGGCCCAGCCTGGCGACACTGCTCAGCCAGACGGCCGTCCACATCCGCTCGCGAAGCCGATCCAACATCGCAAGCTGGCCGGCCTGTTCGCGGTTGCCCTGCGCGTCGCTGACAAGTGTGCCGACCACGCTGACCGCCAGCGGCGGACCCGGCACTGGCTCGAGCAGGGTCGTGACACGCGGGAGTGCGGCGTGCAGGAGGGCACGTTGGTGCCGGACGTTGTGGGCTTCCCGCTCCTCGCAGACGATGAGCACCGGGCTGCCGTTCGAGGCCAGCAGCGCCACCACGGACTGGACCGCCTCGGGATGGCGGATGTCGACGACAGTGACGCCCTCGAACTCGCCCTGTACCCCCAGCCCCGGCCGGAGCCGTCCGACCAGCAAGACCTCAAGGCCCATGGTGTTCACCCGCCGCAAGGGTGGAGCGGGCAGGCCAATACCACAGTTCGCGTGCGCATGTGGCAGAACACACCAGGAACTACCCCCGTCTCGAAACGGTCCGGAGCGTACCAAGGGGGCGGGTCACCCCCAAAATCTCCTCCACCACCTGTTTTCGAGCGCAAAACCGCAGGTCAGACCGCGTTGGTGTGACCCCGTCGCGTTGATTACACTCGCAAGACTTTGCCTCGGGCTTAGCGTCGTTGACGGAGTGTGCACGGTCCGTCACACAAGGCTGTCAAATCGACGGGACTCGGATGATTGCAGCGGGAATCGGGCCGCATCGACAAGGGTGGCGACGCGCGACGACGGCAGCGCTGGTCGGTCTGCTGACCACCATGCTGGCCGGCTGGACGGTGATCGGGGCAGACAGCGCCTCGTCGGCGCGAGCAGCAGAGAGCACGGGCGAGGGGGACGGGCCGCGGTCGATGTTGCTCGTGCTGGACTCCTCGGGGTCGATGAAGGAGGCCGCCGGTGGTGGGAGCACCCGCTTCCAGGCCGCCACCCGTGCCTTGAACACCGTGATCACACGGTTGCCCGGCGACCTCGACGTGGGTCTGCGGGTGTACGGCGCGAAGATCTCCGACGGCCCCGGTTCGTGCAAGGACTCCGAGCTGGTCGTCCCAGTCGACGGAGTCGACCGACCGGCGCTGAAGAAGGCCGTCGGTCAGGCAGAGCCCAAGGGGAACACGCCCATCGCCTACTCCCTGAAGCAGGCCGCGAAGGACCTGCCTGAGGAGGGCAAGCGCACCATCCTGCTGGTGTCCGACGGCGAGGAGTCCTGCGGCGGCGACCCGTGTCAGGTTGCCCGCGACCTGTCCGCGCAAGGGCTCGACGTACGCGTCGACGTGATCGGGTTCCAGGTGGACAGTGCTGCCCGTAACCAGCTGACCTGCATCGCCCAGGCCGGCCGCGGCACCTACTACGACGCCCCCGACGCCAGGTCGCTGACCAACCAGCTCGAACGACTCTCGGCCCGCGCGGCCCGCGGCTACCAGCCTGCCGGCACCCCGGTCGAGGGCACTCCCACCGGCGACGGCGCACCCGAGCTCGAGCCCGGTCAGTACCTCGACACCATCGGCGACGGCGGCAACACCGAGACCTACAAGGCCACCGTCCCCGACGGCGGCAC
>JBOHDD010000499.1:0-2394 GCA_050699155.1 Nocardioidaceae bacterium | reverse complement strand
GCAGACGGCATACTCGCTGGTGATGCGGGCGGTCGAGCAGGCCCGGCGCGCAAACTCCAAGGAAGCCATCGTCGTGAGTGGAGGCCCCGGTTCGGGGAAGAGCGTGATCGCGTTGTCCTTGCTCGGTGAGCTGTCTCGACAGGGCCGCACCGTGCTGCATGCAACAGGGTCGAGTGCGTTCACCCAGACCCTTCGCCGGGTGGCAGGCGCGCGGGCGCCACGCGTGAAGGGCATGTTCAAGTACTTCAACCAGTTCGTCGATGCGGTCCAGAACGACCTCGACGTGCTGATCTGCGACGAGGCACACCGAATCCGGGAGACCTCGGCCAACCGTTACACCCGAGCCGAGCTGCGCACCGGTCGGGCACAGGTCGAGGAGCTGATCGACGCCGCGAGGGTGCCGGTGTTCCTGCTGGACGAGCATCAGGTCGTGCGACCGGGGGAGATCGGCACCGTAGCCGACATCGAGGCCGCAGCGCGCAGCCTGGGTGTCGGATGGCGACAGGTCGACCTGGACGGTCAGTTCCGCTGCGGCGGCAGCCGCGCGTACGAGGAGTGGGTGCTGCGGTTGCTCGGGCTGGAGCCGGGCGGACCGGTCCAGTGGGAGGGCGACGATGGCCTCTGGCTGTCCACCGCCGACGGCCCGAGCGAGATGGAGGGGCGACTGCGCGCACTGCTCGCCGGCGGGTACGGCGCCCGGCTGGCGGCCGGCAAACTGCTGGCGGTGGAGCGACCCCATCCCAGGCGGCGGCCTGCGGGCGGATGTCGAGATCGGTGACTGGCACAAGCCGTGGAACAACAAGAAGGCGTCGTCACACGGCGGCGCACCGGGTACGCCGTACTGGGCCAGCGACCCGGCCGGTTTCGAGCAGGTGGGTTGTGTCTACACCGCGCAGGGGTTCGAGTACGACTATGCCGGCGTGATCATCGGACCCGACCTGGTCTGGCGTGACGGCCAGTGGGTGGCGCGCCCGGAGCGCAGCCACGACACCCAGGTCAAGCGGGGGACACCCGAAGAGTTCGACCGCGCCGTCCGCAACACCTACAAGGTACTGCTGACCCGTGGCATGCGCGGATCGCTGATCTACTCGACCGACGCCGAGACGCAGCACCTCCTCAGAGCGCTCGTTCCTTGACCGCCCTGCCGCGAGGCAGACAGCGTCGACGTCATGCCTGCGGAACGGCCCCCGGTTAGGCACCTCCTCTCGCTGTGGGCAGCAATGTCACTCGTCGGTGCGGGGCGTTATGGTCCCTGAGGAGGCCAAGGATGCGGGGGTGAACGCGTGCCGTTGAGGATCCACCGCGCCGAGCGCGCCGATGCCCTGGTGGCTGGGCTGGCACAGGTGCTGGCCGCTGCGCCCCCTGACCCCTTCACGCCCGACGTGGTGGCCGTGCCGTCGCGGGGCGTGGAGCGCTGGATCGCGCAGTCGATCTCGGCCGTGCTGGGCACGCAGCCGGAGCGCAGCGACGGGGTATGCGCGAACGTCGTCTTCCCCTCGCCCGGCCGGCTGGTCCGCGAGGCGGTTGCCGCCGGGTCGGGCTTCGACGCCGACGACGACCCGTGGGCAGGACACCGGTTGCCGTGGCCGCTGCTCGAGGTCATCGACGGGTGTGCGTCCGAGGACTGGTGCCGCACGCTCGGGCGGCACCTCGGCCTCATCGACGGCGCCGTCGACCAGGGGCGGCGGATGGCGGTCGCACAGAAGCTGGCCGGCCTGTTCACGGCGTACGCCGCGCAGCGGCCGACGATAGTCCGCGACTGGCTCGACAGGGGCGACACCGACGGATACGGCAGCCCGCTCGACCCCGACCACGTCTGGCAGGCGGAGCTGTGGCGACGGCTCCGCGATCACATCGGAGTCGACAGCCCGGCCGAGCGCGTCGACGCGGCAGCCGCGCGACTGCGCGAGGACCCGGCTCTGTTCGACCTCCCCGACCGCCTCTCGATCTTCGGACCCACCCGGCTGACCACTGACCAGATCCAGGTCATCGACGCTCTGGCCGCCCAACGCGAGGTGCATCTCTGGCTGCCGTACCCCTCCTTCGGACTCTGGCAGCACATCGCCGAGGCGACAGCCGCGACAGCGACGCAACAGGTCCCGACCCGCCGCGACGACGCCACGGCCGACGTACCCGACCACCCGCTCGTCCGGTCGCTCGGCCGCGACGCCCGCGAGATGCAGGTCCGGCTGCACGCTCACACCCGCGTCGACCACGACGAGCATCTGACCGCGCAGGGAGCGAACCGCACGCTGCTCGGCGCCCTACAGGGCGACATCCACGCCGACCGCTCCCCGACGGGGACGCACCGGCTGGCAGACGACGACACCTCGGTGCAGGTGCACGCCTGCCACGGGCGGCAGCGGCAGGTCGAGGTGCTTCGCGAGGTGCTGC
>JBOHDD010000498.1:0-4063 GCA_050699155.1 Nocardioidaceae bacterium | reverse complement strand
GACGTCGACGCTGCCGTGTTCTCCGACGTACGCGCGAACTACGACTGTCAGGTCGGCAACGGCCCGGTCGGGCCGTGCAGCACCACGTCGACGGGCGCGAAGACCATCGTCCACCACGTCACCGTCCCGCCGGGAACCGACCCGGAGGAGGACGCACCTGACGACGGCGTCCAGAACGACGGCATCGACACGGTCACCAACATGGAGCGGCTGGTGTTCGCCGACAGCGAGCCGCCAGGCAAGCCGACCAACGTCACCGCGACGGCCGGCAACCAGTCTGTGACCGTGGAGTGGGCCCGTCCGGCCAGGGGCGCGATCGACGAGTACCAGGTGGAGGTCCTCGACGAGGCCGGCAACCGAGTGCGTCTGGACGAGGGCCTCGCGCGCAACGCCTCCAGCCACGTCGTCAGCTTCCTGGAGAACGGCGCGACCTACCGGCTCCGGGTCCGGGCCAGGAACGCCGCCGGGCTGGGCGAGTTCTCCGTTCTGTCCAACCCGGTGACGCCGGAGGCCACCGTCCCGCCAGCGCCCACGCTCACGCGGGTCGTCGCCGGAGACCGGGAGGCGACGGTGCACTGGACCGGGCCGGACGACGACGGCGGGATGCCGATCACCGGCTACCAGGTGCTGGTGACCGACGCGACCGGGACACAGGTCGGTGCTCTGCGGCCGGCACCGGCCGGCGCGACCAGCGTCAGGGTCACCGGCCTCACCAACGGCGACGCGCACTGGTTCCAGGTGCGGGCCGTCAACGCCATCGGGAACGGCGACTGGTCGGCGGAGTCGGCCGGGGTGACGCCGGGAACAAGCCCCGGCGCGGCGACGATCCTCTCCGTGCTGCGCCGAAACTCGGCCGCGGTGGTCAGATGGTCGCCACCGGCCGACGACGGCGGCGTGGGCGTCAGCGACTTCCGGATCCGGGTGACCAACAGCGCCGGCAGCCAGGTCGGGCCCCTGCGCGTCGCCAACGCGGCCGCCGGACGGCTCCGGGTGAACGGCCTGGTCAACGGGCGGGAGTACCGGTTCCGGGTCGCCGCGGTGAACGCGATGGGACAAGGACCGTTCTCACGGCGGTCACGCGTGGTCGTCCCCGCCGGCCGCCCCGACGCTCCCGGGATCCGGCGTGCCGGCTGGGGCTCCCGCGGAGGCGAGGACACCGCCCGGGCCTTCTGGTCGGCACCGGAGAGCCACAACGGCTCCCGGGTCACCGGATACCGGGTCAGGGCACTGCGGCTGCGCCCGAACGGCAACGTGGCGTCGCGGCGGGTGTCCGCGGTCCAGCCCCGACGGGCGCGCTCGTTCGAGATGGCTCTGCGTCGTGGGCGCTACCGGTTCCAGGTCCGTGCCATCAACGATGTCGGCGGCAGTCCCTGGTCGGAGGAGTCCAACGTCGCCAGGTCCCGGTGACCTGCTGACCGTCGACCGGCAGCGGCCGTGCGAGGCTGTGCCTCATGGCACAGACCTACACGCCGCTGCCGGTCGACGAGCTGGCCGTGCTGCGTCGGCGGAGGAGTGCGAAGTGGCGCACGTACGCCGACGACGTACTCCCGCTTCCGGTGGCCGAGATGGACTTCCCGCTCGCACCGGCGGTCCGCGACGTACTCGCGGAGGCCGTCGATCGGTCCGACACCGGCTACGCCGCGGGTCCCGCCGAGCTCGAGGCGGCTCTGGCCGGCTTCGCCGCCGAGCGCTGGGGCTGGCAGATCGAGCCGGGTTCGGTCGCCCTGGCCACCGACGTCGGCGTTGCCTGTGTCGAGATGCTGCGGGTGCTGTGCCGTCCCGGTGACCGGGTGCTGATCAACCCACCGGTCTATCCGCCGTTCTTCCACTGGCTCGAGGAGTCCCAGACCGAGCTGGTCACAGCCGACCTGCGACAGGACGACGGCGGCCGCTGGTGTCTCGACCTCGACGCGCTGGCCGAGGCGTTCGCGCGCCGACCAGCGGTGTACGTTCTCTGCAACCCGCACAACCCGGTCGGGCGGGCGCACCCTCCGGAGGAGCTCGCCGAGGTCGTCCGCCTGGCGCATGAGTACGACGTCACCGTGGTCAGCGACGAGATCCACGCGCCGCTGGTGCTGCCGGGTGCCGAGTTCACACCGTTCCTCACCGTCCCAGGGGCGGCCGAGATCGGGGTGAGCCTGGTGTCGGCGAGCAAGGCATGGAACCTGGCCGGCCTCAAGTGTGCGGCGGTCGTCTCGGCCTCACCCACGATGGCGGAGGCGGTGGCTCGACGGCCCCCGGACGTCCGGTGGCGGGTCGGCCACTTCGGGGTGCTCGCCTCCGTCGCCGCCTTCTCCGCCAGCGGTGACTGGCTGGATGCGCTGCTCTCCACCCTCGACGAACGACGCGCGCTGCTCGCCGACCTGTTGGCCGAGCGGCTGCCCGAGATCGGCTGGGTGCCGCCGGAGGCGACCTTCCTGGCCTGGTTGGACTGCCGGGCGTACGGCGATGACCGGGCACCACGCGACCTCTTCCACGACCGCGGACGGGTGGCGCTGGACCCTGGTCCGAACTTCGGCCGCCCCGGCAGCGGCTGGGTCCGGCTCAACTTCGGCACCAGCGCCGCCATCCTGGACGACGCCGTCACCCGGATGGCGGCGGCGGTGCGCTGAGCCAGTCAGGCCTGTGCGGCCTCCGCTGCCGGCTGGGCGCTGAGCGCGTACGCCGGTGACGCGCCGAAGTCGACGACCACGCAGTCCTCGTCGCCGACGACCCACGCATTGTGGCCGGGCTCGATCCGGACCACGGAGTTCGGCGTGGCCTCACCCTCGGTCCCGTCGTTCATTACCACGTGCATGCGTCCCGACACGACGTACATGAAGTGCGGGGACTGGCAGGTGTCGGTGCCCGCGATCGGGCGGAGGTGCTCCGACCACCGCCACCCGGGCTCGAAGCGACCCATCAGCACGGTGCTCTCGCCGAGGGTCACGACCGCTGCGGCCCCCTTGTCTGCGAACGGCCTCGACTCGTCAGGTGCGTCGAAGCTCTTCATCTGCATTCCGGACATCGGAACCCTCCTCGGGTCGCGGGGATGCTCCGAGACTATGAGCGTCGACGAGGTCTCGAAATGGCCCAGCGGGGCCATGTACGCGTGCCGGTGGAACCAGCAGGCGTCCACCATCGTAGGGACGTGCAGGATGGGTGCATGGATCTCGACATCGCACGAGTACGCCGGTCGTTCCCCGCGCTGGCCCAGGGCGTCGCCCACTTCGACGGGCCGGGCGGCTCGCAGGTGCCTGCCGTGGTCGCACACGCGGTCGCGGACGCGATGTGTGCCGGGATGGCCAACCGCGGGAGCGTCACCGCCGCCGAGCAGCGCGCCGATTCCGTGGTCAGGTCCGCGCGCACCGCGATGTCCGACCTGCTCGGCGGGCCGGAGGGCGGTGTCGTGTTCGGGCGGTCGATGACGCAGATGACGTACGACGTCTCGCGGGCACTGGCCAAGCAGTGGGGTCCACGCGACGAGATCGTGGTGACCCGTCTGGACCACGATGCGAACATCCGGCCATGGGTGCAGGCGGCCCGGGCGGTCGGCGCGACGGTCAGGTGGGCGGACTTCGACCCCGACACGGGCGACCTCCCGGTCGGTGCGGTCGCAGACGTCCTGTCACCACGTACCCGCGTGGTCGCGGTCACCGCGGCCTCGAACCTGCTGGGAACCCGGCCCGACATCGCCGCGATCGCCGACGCGAGCCACGACGTCGGCGCACTGGTCTACGTCGACGGGGTCCACCTGACACCCCACTCCCCCGTCGACGTCGGCGCGCTGGGCGCGGACTTCTACGCCTGCTCCCCGTACAAGTTCTTCGGCCCGCACCTGGGGGTGCTCAGCGCCGACCCGGACCTGCTGAAGAGCATCGATCCCGACAAGCTCCTGCCCTCCTCCGACGCCGTGCCGGAGCGCTTCGAGCTGGGCACCCTGCCGTACGAGCTGCTGGCCGGGACCAGCGCGACCGTCGACTTCATCGCAGACCTGGTACCCGGCCGGGGCGAGCGTCGGGAGCGCCTCGTGACGGCGATGGCCGCGGTGCAGAGCCACGAGGACCGGCTCTTCGCCCGGCTG
>JBOHDD010000497.1:0-10184 GCA_050699155.1 Nocardioidaceae bacterium | reverse complement strand
TGCTCGGCCCGGCCCGGCACCATGCCCTGGGCAGCAACTACCGCAGGCGGCGCTGGCGGTCCTGGGGCCGCTATGTCGACCCCACCAGCCTGCTGCGGCTCGGAAAGGCTCGGCTGCCCCGGTTCCTGATCCGCCACTCCCGCGGCCAGTGGGGCGAGGAGGGCCTCGACTTCGCCGAGCTCGCCGCCGACATCACCGTCGAGGCCGGACAAGCCCAGGTGCTCACCGAACAGGTCGAGGAACTCGACGAGCGGATCAGGAACTCAGTCAAGTCGGCCCCCGAAACGAGACGCAGACCAACGAGCCGCAGGCTACTGAGACAGCTCGCCCGCCTCGTGGTGCGGTTCCGCAGGCTCCTCCGGCGGCTGCACTCGAGACACGATCACCGTGCCCAGACGGTTGCGACGACCGGTCGGAGCCTCGGCCACCAGACGCAGCGAGGACACCTCGAGCTCGGCGCCGGGGATCGGGACCCGACCCAGGTGCTTGGCCATCAGACCACCGACGGAGTCCACGTCGTCGTCGTCGATCTCGACGTCGAACATGTCGCCCAGGTCGTCCAGCGAGAGCCGCGACGGGACCCGGACGGAGCCGTTGGCCAGGTGCTCGACGTCGGTCGAGGTCTGGTCGTACTCGTCGCTGATCTCGCCGACGATCTCCTCGAGGATGTCCTCGATGGTGACCAGCCCGGCGGTGCCGCCGTACTCGTCCACGACGATCGCGACGTGCATCCGGTCGGCCTGCATCTCCCGGAGCAGGGCGTCCACCGGTTTGGTGTCGGGCACGAACATCGCCGGGCGCATCAGCGACTCGACCCGTTCGGTGGCCTCGGCCTCGCGCTTGTCGAAGACCCGCTTGGTGACGTCCTTGAGGTAGACGACACCGACGATGTCGTCGAGGTTGTCGCCGACGACAGGGATGCGGGAGAAGCCGCTGCGCAGACCGAGCGACATCATCTGCCGGAGGGTCTTGCGCCGTTCGATGAAGATCATCTCGGTACGCGGCACCATCACCTCACGCACCAGAGTGTCCCCGAGCTCGAAGATCTGGTGGATCATCCGCCTCTCGCCGGACTCGATCAGTGAGCTCTGCTCGGCCAGGTCGACGAGCTCACGCAGCTCGGCCTCGCTGGCGAACGGGCCCTCGGCGAAACCCTTGCCGGGGGTCAGGGCGTTGCCGAGGACGATCAGGGCGCGCGGCAGCGGTCCGAGCACAGTGCTGAGGAACTTCAGCGGCGCGGCCGACACGAGCGCAACCCGCTCGCTGTGTTGGCGGCCGAGGGTGCGCGGCGCGACACCGATCACGACGTACGACACCAACAGCATGCTGACGATCGAGACCAGCAGCTCGATCCAGCGCTCGGCGAAGGCCTCCAGCACCACGATCGTGACCAGGACGATCGCGGCAATCTCGGCAGCCAACCGCAGCAGTAGCGCGGTGTTCAGGTAGGGAGGAGGGTCCTCGGCGACGTCCACGAGCCGGCCGGCACCGGAGCGGCCCTCCTCGACCAGCTCGGCGGCACGCACCTTGGAGATCGACGACACCGCCGCCTCGGCACTGGCCAGCAACCCGGCCAGCAGCACCAGGACCGCCGCGACCACCAACAGGATGACGGCGTCAGCGCTCATTCGGGGCTTCCTCGACGGGTCGTCCGCGGCGCACACCCTGCCACTCCGCCTGCAGGCGCGCCTGCAGTGCGAACATCTCGCGGTGCTCGTCCGGCTCGGCGTGGTCGTAGCCCAACAGGTGCAGGATGCCGTGGATGGTGAGCAGGTCCATCTCGTCCTTCGCGCTCTGTCCGCTCGACGGTGCCTGCTCGGTGGCGACCTGCGGGCACAGGACGACGTCGCCGACGATGCCCTCCGCGGGCTCCTCGTCGTCTCCGCCAGGTCGAAGCTCGTCCATCGGGAAGGCGAGCACGTCGGTGGATCCCTGCTTGTCCATCCACTTCTGGTTCAGCGTGGCGATCGTGTCGGGGTCGACCAGCGTCAGGCAGAGCTCGGCCTGGGGGTGGATACGCATCCGGTCCAGCACGAACCGCGCCAGCCGGCTGAGGGCCCTGACGTCCGCGTCCGTCCCGGACTCGTTCAGCACCTCGATGCTCATCGGTTCCTCGTTCAAGATCGTGATGGACGACCGTCCGGTGACTCGGTCCGGTCGGCCTCGTAGGCGTCGTACGCCGCGACGATACGGCCCACGAGCTTGTGCCTGACGACGTCGTGGCTGGTCAACCAGGAGAAGTGCACATCCCTGAGCCCCGACAGGATCTCCTGCACGATGCGCAGTCCGCTGTGGGTGCCGGTCGGAAGGTCGACCTGGGTGACGTCACCCGTCACCACCATCTTGGAGCCGAAGCCGAGTCTGGTGAGGAACATCTTCATCTGCTCGGGCGAGGTGTTCTGTGCCTCGTCGAGGATGATGAAGGCGTCGTTGAGGCTGCGGCCGCGCATGTAGGCCAGTGGCGCGACCTCGATCGTGCCCGCCGTCAGGAGCTTGGGGATCGACTCCGGGTCGATCATGTCGTGCAGCGCGTCGTACAAGGGCCGCAGGTAGGGGTCGATCTTCTCCGACAGCGTGCCGGGCAGGAAGCCGAGGCGTTCGCCCGCCTCGACCGCCGGACGGGTCAGGATGATCCGGTTGATGTCCTTGGCCTGCAGCGCCTGCACGGCCTTCGCCATCGCCAGGTAGGTCTTGCCGGTGCCGGCGGGTCCGATGCCGAACACCACCGTGTGCTTGTCGATCGCGTCGACGTAGCGCTTCTGGTTGAGGGTCTTCGGCCGGATCGTGCGGCCCCGGTTGGACAGGATGTTGTGGGTCAGCACGTCCGCGGGACGCTCGGCGGTCTCGATCCGCAGCATCCGGATCGCGTGCTCGACCATCTCCGAGGTCAGGCCCTGGCCGGTGCGGACCATCGCGACCAGCTCGTCGAGCAGCTTCTCGACCGCGCGGACCTCGTCGCCGGTACCGGACAGCGTGACCTGGTTTCCGCGCACATGCACGCCGGCCCGGAACTCGCGCTCGATGATCCGGAGGAACTCGTCGTTAGGCCCGAGAAGAGCCACCATCGGCACGCTGGCCGGGATGACGACCTGGATCTGTGGTAACGCTGTCTCTGCCATCGACCACCATGCTACGGGGCGCAGCGAGCCGAAATCGGCCGAAGTTACACAGCAGCGCCCCGCGGCCGCGTGGGGCCGTCACCAACCTCTTGCCGCAGGCGAAGGCCCAGCAGGCTTGCCGCCAGCAGTGTGACGCCCGTCGCCAGCAGGAGACCCACCGGGCCCAGGGAACCCTCCGTCCAGTCCAGGAGCGCCTCAGGCACCACCAGGGTCAGGGCGGCCACGGCAGTCACCAAGTACGGGATCGAGCGCCCTCGGATGTAGAGGACGACCGCGGCCACCGCCACGAGCATCGTGGTCGCATAGCCGACCCACTCGTGGTCGGAGCCGAGCACCGGGTACTGCGTACCGCCCAGCACGAGTGCGCATCCGACGGAGAGACCGGTGAGCCTCTCCCACCAGACGCCGCGTTCGGCGAGTGCCAGCCAGACAACCCCGACCGCGAGCAGGCATGCGCCCTCGGTGACCTCCCCAACCGTGGGGACGAAGACCTCCAGACCGGCGAAAACGACCTGCGTCGCCCCTACTGCCGCGATCAGCTGCCCCAGGGCGCTCGGTGCCAGGAGGTAGCCGGCGAGCGCGGCCAGCAGCAGCGCCACCGAGCCGGCGAGCCAGGGCGCACTCGAGAAGTCACCGACCCGGTCGGCGACGAGGACCCCTGCGGCGAAAGCCGCCGCAACGGCGCTGCCGCAGGTCAGCGTGCTCGCGAGCCGGCGTCGTACGCCATGGTCGCCCGCGCCGCGCGCGGGCCGGAGACCGGTGCGGACGACCACCACCGCCGCCAGGAACAGCACCAGCGCCGTCGCCGCCAGCGTGGAGACCTGACCCGTCGTCGAGAGGGTCGGCCACTCCTGGACCAGGAAGACGATCGCCGCGGCCACGACGAGGGCCCCGCCCACGTAACCGGCGACCTCTGCCAGCCGACGTCGCATCGGGGGCGCCACGGCGGAAGTGCCACCGACCTCGGAGCGGACGACGATGGTGGCCTCCTCGGCACGGGCCGGATCGAGCAGCCGGTGACCGACCAGGGCCGTTACGACCGCGACTGCTGTTGCCTGTGCCTGTCGAGAGTCCGTTGCCATGGCGACCTCCGGTGTCCTGGGGCCGACTGGCCTCCAGGTCGAGCATCCCGCCGGTTCGCCACCATGACCATGAGTCGAACGACCCGGCTCGGCCGCGCAGGTACTCAGTCGGTGTACTCAGACCAGGACGGACTCATCCTGGTGGCCACGTCATGCTCCGGCCACCCAGCACGTGCGCGTGGCAGTGGAACACGCTCTGCCCGGCGCCCGCCCCGGTGTTGAACACCACCCGGTGTGCCGAGAGCTTCTCGGCCTCGGCGACCTGCGCCGTCAGCCGCAGCACCTCGGTCAGGGCGGTGGGGTCCTCCGCCGCCAGCGCACCGACGTCGCGGTGATGGCTCCGGGGTACGACGAGCACGTGCGTGGGCGCCTGGGGGTTGACGTCACGGAACGCGACGGCCCAGGTGTTGTCCGCCGTGACATCCGCCGGGACCTCGCCGGACACGATCTTGCAGAACAGGCAGTCGGGGTCGGTCGTCACGTCGTCCTCCTCGTGTCGCTACGCCGGAACTCAGAACCTATTCGTGGCACCATCATCCTCACCGGCCGGGGGTAAACCTTCCGAGCGTCTCGCGCGTCACACCAGCATGGAAGTCACAGCGGGCGCTGCACGGTCGTGGCCACAGCAGGTCGTACCCAGGGAGCACGCCAGCATGTCGACACGGTGGGACGCCGACGACGCGGTCACCGAGATCTACATCGCGCACTATGCCTCCCTGGTGCGGATGGCCGCGATGCTGGTGCGCAACACGGCGGAGGCCGAGGAGGTCGTGCAGGACGCGTTCGTGGCGATGCACGGTCGATGGGCCAGGCTGCGGGAGGCCGACAAGGGACTCGCCTACCTGCGGCAGACCGTGATCAACACCGCCCGCTCCCGACTGCGCCGCCGCTCCGTCGAGGACCGGCACCGGCCGAAGCCGATGCCGCACGCACCGAGTGCCGAGCAGTTGGCACTCATCGGGAACGAGCACAGCGCGGTGTTCCGGGCGCTCAAGAAGCTGCCCGCACGACAGCGCGAGGCCGTCGTACTCCGCTACTACGTCGACCTGAGCGAGGCGGACATCGCCGCGGCCATGGGCGTCAGCCGAGGTGCCGTCAAGAGCCACACGTCGCGCGGCATGGCCGCGCTGCGGACGGCATTGGAGGAGCAGTGATGAGCGAGCACAACCCGATGGAGGAGTTCGAGGCCCGGCTCCGCGACGCGCTGCGACGTGACGCCGAGCAGGTGCAGCCCGAGGGCGACGCGCTCGACGACATCCGTCGCCGCACCGCGCTGGCAGCGAGGAGCGCGCGGCGCCGGCGCATGTGGACGATCACCGGTGCCGCCGGTCTCGCGACCGCGGCCGCTGTCGCCGGCGCCGTAGTGGTGTCCGGGAACCTGGTCGACCAGACGGCGGCGCCCGGCCCGGCCGTGCCGCCTGCCACTGACTCACCGACCCCGACACCGACGCCGTCCGCGGCATCGACACCGACGCTGACGCCGACTCCCTCCGCCGAGCCGCCGGAGCCGACTCCCACGCCGACCCTGCAGTCACGGGGACCGAAGACGCCCGAGCCGACGCAGAAGCAGGCACCGCCGCCCGCGGCGGCCCCGCGGGACCTGTCGCTGCCCGTGTACTACCTCGGAGACACCACCACCGGACTTCGGCTGTTCCGTGAGTGGCACGTCGTGGAGACCAGCGACCCACCGGCCGTCGCGGCTCTGGACCAGATGTTCGGCCAGCGCCCCCTGGACGGTGACTACGACACCCTCTGGGCGCAGGGCAGCAGGACCCGCTCGGTGGACCAGGGTGGCGGCCGGATCACCGTCGACGTGTCTCGCGACGTGCTCGCAACCTCGGTACCTCGGCGCACCGCCGACCTGATGGTGCAGCAGCTCGTCTACACCGTGCAGGCAGCCCTGCAGTCGACCCAGCCGGTGCAGATCCTGGTCGAGGGCCGGCCGGTGCCCGACATCTCCGGGGCTCCGGTCTCGGAGCCGGTCGGCCGGGCCGACCAGCTCGAGGTGCAGGCGCTGACCTGGCTGGTCACACCATTCGAGGGGGACACGGTCGGTCGCACCTTCCGGGTCGAGGGCATCGCGAACGCCTTCGAGGCCACCGTGTCGTGGCAGCTGCTCGACGGTCGACGAGTGGTGAAGGACGGCTTCACCACCGCGGCCGAAGGGATGGCCTTCTCGTCGTACTCCTTCCGGGTGCGCAACGTCCCGCCCGGTGAGTACACCCTCAAGGCCTACCAGGAGTCACCGGAGGACGGGTCCGACACCTTCGTAGACACCAAGGACGTCAGCGTCCGCTGACCCCCGTCCCGCGGACCGCCGGAGTCCCGGTGCGATGGCTCAGCGCCAGCGTCCGGTACGCGAGAGCACGACGGCAGCGGCCACGACACCCGCGGTCGAGGTCCGCAGCACCGAGCGCCCCAGCCGCACCGTGTGCCGGCCATCTGGGTCCAGGACCGCGAGCTCGTCGTCGCTGATCCCGCCCTCCGGGCCGACGACGAGCACCACGTCACCGTCCTCGGGTACGTCGAGGTCCGCCAGCGGCTCGGCCGCGTCCTCGTGGAGTACGACGGGCAACGCGGCGGTGTCGAGCAGCTCGACGACATCGGCGGTGTCGTGCAGCTCCCGCACCTGCGGGTGCCAGGCTCGGCGCGACTGTTTGCCGGCCTCTCGGGCGTGGCTGCGCCACTTCGCCAGCGACTTCGCCGCCCGCTCCCCACGCCACTGCACGACACAACGTGACGCCGCCCACGGCACGATCACGTCGGCCCCGACCTCGGTGAGCATCTCCACCGCCGTCTCGGCACGGTCACCCTTGGGCAGCGCCTGCACGACCACCAGCCGCGGGTGGGGTGCCGGTTCAGTGGTCCGGTCCCGCACCCGCAGCACCAGCCCCGACCTGGACGACTCCGACACCTCGCAGTGGGCGACCAGGCCGCGGCCGTCGGTCAGGTCGACGCGCTCACCGGAGCGAAGCCGGCGCACGGTGGCGGCATGACGTCCCTCGGGTCCCTCGAGCACCACCACGTCGTCGGTCTCCCGTCGGTCACCGCGCAGGGCGTCGGTCTCGGCCAGAAAGACCGGCGTGCTCATCGCAGGCTCAGCGCTGGCCGAACGCGTCGCGGAACCGGTCGAAGAAGCTCCGATGCGGCTTGCCCAGCGAGCCGGTCGACTGCTCCTCGCCTCGCAGGGCCGCCAGCTCACGCAGGAGCTCCTCCTGCCGCTGGTCGAGCCGGCCCGGGGTCTCCACGACCACCTGCACAACCAGGTCACCGCGGCCCGAGGCACGCAGATGCGGGACGCCACGGGCGCCGAGCACTATGGCCTCACCGGACTGGGTGCCGGGTTTGATGTCGATCGGGATGCTGGCCTCGAGCTCGCTGGCGGCGTTCTCGCCCGCCAGGTCGGCCTCCAGCGTCGGCAGCTCGACCTTGGTACCGAGGGCGGCCGCGGTCATCGGCAGCGTGACGGTGCAGTGCAGGTCGTCCCCCTCGCGCCGGAACAGGTCGTGGGGCGTGATGTCGATCTCGACGTACAGGTCGCCGGCAGGTCCGCCACCGGGGCCCACCTCGCCCTGCCCACCGAGCTGCACTCGGGTGCCGGTGTCGACGCCGGCAGGGGTCTTGACGGTGATCGTGCGACGCGCTCGGACCCGTCCGTCGCCGGAGCACTCGTTGCAGGGGTCGGCGATGACGGTGCCGAACCCGCGGCAGGCCGGGCATGGGCGCATGGTGCGGATCTCGCCGAGGAAGGACCGCTGCACCTGGTGGACCTCACCCCGGCCGTGGCACGTCTCACAGCTGACCGGACCAGAGCCCGGTGCGGCGCCGTCACCACCGCAGACGGTGCAGCCGACCGCGGTGTCGACCTTGAGCTCACGGGTGACGCCGAACGCCGCCTCCGCGAGGCTGACCTGCATCCGGATCAGCGCGTCCTGGCCCCGCCGTACCCGCGACCGCGGACCCCGGGTAGCCGCACCGCCCTGCTGGCCGAAGAAGGCGTCCATGATGTCGGTGAAGGAGAAGCCCTGACCGAAGCCACCGCCGGCACCGGAGGACATCGGGTCTCCGCCGAGGTCGTACATCTCCCGCTTGCCGGGGTCGGAGAGGATCTCGTAGGCGCGGGTGACCTCCTTGAACCGCTCGTGGGTCTCGGCGTCGGGGTTGACATCGGGGTGGTACTTGCGCGCCAGCCGCCGGTAGGCCTTCTTGATCTCCTCCGGGCTGGCGTCTCGGGCGATGCCGAGGGTCTCGTAGTAGTCCTGGCTCATACTCCTGGCCATCAATGGGTGCCTTCGTTGGTGGTGTACTGCAGGGGTTGGCCGACCGGTAGCACGTCCTAGGCCTCGGCCAGGATTCGGCTGACGTATCGGGCAACGGCCCGGACAGCCGCCATGCTGCCGGGATAGTCCATGCGGGTGGGTCCGACGATACCCAGTGTGGCGAGGGCGGCCTCGTCTGGCCCGTACCCGGTCGCCACGACACTGGTGCTCGCCAGCTCCTGGTAGGGCTGCTCGTGACCGATGCGGACCGTGAGGGTGCTGGGACTCGTGGCCTCCCCCAGCAGCTTGAGCAGCACCACGTGCTCCTCGAGCGCCTCCAGCATCGGCTTGAGCGAGCGGTCGAAGTCGTCTCCGAAGCGGGTGAGGTTGGCGGTGCCGCCGATCAGCACCCGCTCGTCGTAGCGCTCGTCGGACATCGTCTCCACCAGGGTGGCGACCACCGCTGCCACGGTTGCGCGGTGCTCGGGGGCGAAGGAGCGGGTGAGGTCGCCGAGCCGGGTGGCGGCCTCGGACAGACGCTGCCCGAGCACCGAGGCCAGCACGCGGGCGCGCAGGTCGGCGAGTATCACGTCGTCGAACGGCTCCTCAGACGTCAGCACCCGCTGCTCCACCCGCCCGCTGCTGGTGATCAGCACGAGCAGCAGCCTGCTGGCGTTGAGGGTGACCAGCTCCACGTGCCGCACGGTCGAGCCGGACAGGGTGGGGTACTGCACGATCGCGACCTGCTGGGTGAGCTGGGCGAGCATCCGCACGGTGCGATGCACGACGTCGTCGAGGTCGACCGCACCCTCGAGGAAGGTCGAGATGGCGCGCTTCTCCGCGCCCGTGAGCGGCTTGACCGCGGTCAGCCGGTCGACGAACAACCGGTATCCCTTGTCGGTCGGGATCCGGCCGGCACTCGTGTGCGGCTGGGCGATGAAGCCCTCCTCCTCGAGCGCTGCCATGTCGTTGCGCACGGTGGCCGGGGAGACGCCGAGATGGTGCCGCTCGACCAGGGCCTTGGAGCCCACCGGCTCCTGGGTCGAGACGTAGTCCTCGACGATGGCCCGGAGCACCTCGAGCTTGCGATCGTCGAGCGCGCGGTCGGACACGGCTTCGCATCTCCTCTCGCTGGCACTCCGTCGAATCGAGTGCCAGTCTACGCGGAACGCCCAGGGACAGCGTGTGATCATCGGGGCGTGAGCCACGACTGGACCGAGATCGCCGACCGCTGCTGGGTGCGCCGGTACCCCGAGTGGAATGTCAACGTTGGGCTGCTGGCGGGCACCGACGGCCTGCTCGTCGTCGACACCCGTGCCAGCCGGGCCATGGGTACGGCGTTGCGCGACGACGTACGCCGTCTCGCACCCGGAGGCGACGTCAGATGGGTGGTGAACACGCACCAGCACTTCGACCACACGTTCGGGAACGTCGCCTTCGACGATGCGGCGATCCATGCCCACGAGAACGCCGCCGCCGGGCTGCCGGCGCACGCGGAGTGGGTGTGGGCCCAGCTCGACACCGAGCCGGACCAGGACGTCGACCGGGCGCTGCGCGAAACCCCGCTGCGGATGCCCGACAGCACGTTCAGCTCCGTGCGCACGATCGACCTGGGTGACCGGCAGGTGGAGCTGCTGCACCCGGGCCGTGGTCACACCGACGGCGACACGGTGGTGCGGGTGCCCGACGCCGACGTGGTGTTCGCCGGTGACCTGGTCGAGGAG
>JBOHDD010000496.1:0-2838 GCA_050699155.1 Nocardioidaceae bacterium | reverse complement strand
GAACGGGTAGCCATGGATCTGCATCACACCGTACGGCGTCTCGCGCACGTAGAACTTGAACGCGTCGAACACCTTGCTGGTGCCGAGCCACATGTACTTGCAGTCACGGACGTCGAGGGTCGGCCGGAAGGTGTCGGCGTAGCGCCGACGGACAGCGGAGCTCAGCCCGTCGGCGGCGACCACCAGGTCGTGGCCGGCCGCCAGCTCCGCGACATCCGGTGCGTCGGTGCGGAACCAGACCCTGACACCCAGGTCGGCGCACCGTCGCTGCAGGATCTGCAGCAGGCGCTTGCGGCTCATCGCCGCGAAACCGTGACCGCCGCTGGTGACGACCTCGCCCTTGAAGTGCACGTCGATGTCGTCCCAACGGGCGAACTCGCGCTCCATCTGCGCATGGACGACGCTGTCGGCGTGCTCGATCCCGCCCAGGGTCTCGTCGGAGAAGACCACCCCGAAGCCGAAGGTGTCGTCGGCGTCGTTGCGCTCCCACACCGTGATGTCGTGCGACGGGTCGAGCTGCTTGGCGAGAGCGGCGAAGTACAGGCCACCAGGACCGCCCCCGATGACAGCGATGCGGCTCATGGGGTGGAGGTGACCTCCCGGTCGGTGGCCCCCACGCTCTGCTCGGCGAGCCTGCGCAGCTCGAAGCGCTGCAGCTTGCCGGTCGCGGTCTTGGGCAGTGACTCGACGAACTCCACGGCACGGGGGTACTTGTACGGCGCGATGCTCCGCTTGACGAAGTCCTGCAGCTCGCGGACCTTGTCGGCGTCACCCAGGACATCGTGTGACAGCACCACGTAGGCCGTGACCAGCTGCCCGCGCGCGTCGTCCGTGGCGCCGACGACGCCGCACTCGGCGACCTCGGGATGTCCGAGAAGGGCCTCCTCCACCTCGGGACCGGCGATGTTGTAGCCGGAGGAGACGATCATGTCGTCGCTGCGGGCTTGGTACCAGAAGTAGCCGTCCCCGTCTCGTACGAAGGTGTCACCGGTGAGGTTCCACCCGTTCTGCACGTAGACGGACTGCCGCGGGTCGGACAGGTAGCGACAGCCCGTCGGTCCCTTCACCGCAAGGCGACCGATGTCGCCGTCGCCGACGGGCTCGCCCGCGTCGTCCAGCACCGTGGCGACGTAGCCGGGGACCGCGAACCCGGTGGAACCGGGCCGGACGTCGTCGTCGGCGCACCCGACGAAGATGTGCAGCATCTCCGTCGACCCGATGCCGTCGATCAGCGTGACGCCGGTCGCCTCGTGGAAGCTCTTCCATGTCGACGCGGGCAGATGCTCACCGGCCGACACCGCCCGGCGCAGGGACCGCAGCGCGGGCGCGTGCCCCGATGCGACCATCGCACGGTAGGCAGTGGGTGCCGTGAAGCAGACGGTCACGGCGTGCGTGGCGATGTGGTCGGCCAGCTGGTCCGGCGTCGCTCGCTCGACCAGCAACGTGGACGCGCCCGCGCGCAGCGGGAAGATCAGCAGTCCGCCGAGCCCGAAGGTGAACGCCAGCGGCGGGGTGCCGACGAAGATGTCGTCGGGTCGAGGCCGCAGCACGTGCTTGGAGAACGTGTCGGCCGTGGCCAGCACGTCCCGGTGGAAGTGCATGGTGGCCTTGGGGCGACCGGTCGTGCCGGAGGTGAAGGCCAGCAACGCGACGTCGTCGGCCGCCGTCTCCACGTCGTCGAACTCCTTCGGCAGCCCGTCGAGCCGTGCACCGAGGTCGTCGGGGCTCTCCCCGCCGTACTCCACGACGCGCAGGCCGTCGATGCCGGCGGCGTTCAGGTCCTGCACGAACCGGTGGTCGCAGAGCGCGAGGTCGAGACGGCTGATCTCGGCGATCGTCCTGAGCTCGCCGGCGCGCAGCAGCGGCATGGTGGCGACGGCGACTGCGCCGGCCTTGAGTACGCCGAACCAGCAGGCGACCAGCCACGGGTTGTTGGGCCCGCGGAGCATCACCCGGTTGCCGGGGACGACGGAGTACTCATCCACGAGCAGATGGGCGATCCGGTTCGCCGTGCCGAGCAGGTCGGCGTACGACCAGGTCGGACCATCCGGTGCCAGCAGGCAGGGCCGGTCACCGCCGTGCTCGGCCACCACGGCGTCGAGCAGCTCCACGGCGCAGTTGAGCCGCTCGGGGTAGTGCAGCTCCGGGAGGTCGAAGAGGAACTCGGGCCACTGCTCCTGGGCGGGGAGGTTGTCCCTGCAGAACGTGTCGACGTGCGCGGACGGCGAGAGCTGCATCACTTCAGTATGCTCTATCCATGACGACAGTCAATAGCCCGCAATACGAGGAGGTCCTGGCGGCTGCCGGCCCAGGGCCGAGGGCGCTCATCGTCACGGTGTACGGCCTGTACGCCCGCGAGGCGGGTGGGCGGCTCAGCATCAGCGCGCTGATCCGGCTGATGGCCGACCTCGGCGTCGACGAGCCGGCGGTGCGCTCGTCGATCTCTAGGCTGAAGCGGCGCGGGCTGCTCGAGGCCGAGCGGGTGGGCGGCAGCGCGGGATACGCGCTGTCCGGGCAGGCGCGGGCGATCCTGGACGAGGGCGACCGCCGGATCTTCGAGCGCCGCCGCGCGCGCCTGGACGACGGCTGGGTGCTGGTGGTCTTCAGCGTGCCCGAGTCGGAGCGGCAGAAGCGCCACATGCTTCGCTCGCGGCTGTCCTGGCTCGGTTTCGGGACCGTGACAGCGGGGGTGTGGATCGCTCCGGGACATCTGGAGTCGGAGACGCGTGACGTGCTCGAGCGGTACGCCCTCTCGCCGTACGCCGACCTCTTCCATGCGAGCTACCTCGGCTTCGCCGACCTCGGCACCGAGATCGAGAGCTGGTGGGACCTGCAGGG
>JBOHDD010000495.1:0-4963 GCA_050699155.1 Nocardioidaceae bacterium | reverse complement strand
CGGCACAGCTGCACCTCGACGAGGTCGAGGTCGCGCTGCAGGTCGAGACCCGCGGTGCCGACCATCGGCAGCGGGTCCTGGAGCGCCTGCGTTCGGCAGGGTACCCCTGCGAGTTCGGCTAAGCGAGCGAAAGTCGCTCGCATGGTGTCGGTGGTCTCGTGAACAATCACTGTGGCTGACCAAGACCACGAGGAGGGGGAGTCCATGGCCGCCGTCGAGGTGCGCGGCCTGACCAAGGTGTTCGGCGCACGCAACAAGCAGGTGCGCGCCCTCGACGGGCTCGACCTGGACGTACCGGCCGGCACCGTCCTGGGTCTGCTCGGGCCCAACGGCGCGGGCAAGACCACGACCGTCCGCGTCCTGACCACGCTGCTGCCGCCCGATGCCGGTGAGGCGCGGGTGCTCGGCCACGACGTGACCGCCGAGCCGGCGGTGGTGCGCCGGCTGATCGGCCTGTCGGGGCAGTACAGCGCCGTCGACGAGAACCTCACCGGCCGCGAGAACCTCTGGATGTTCGGCAGGCTGTACGGCCTGGACTCGCGGTCCGCGGCGGCGCGCGCGGACGAGCTGCTGGAGCTGCTCGACCTGGCCGACGCACGCGACCGGGTGACCAAGACCTACTCCGGCGGCATGAAGCGCCGGCTCGACCTGGCGGGTTCGCTGGTCGCGCACCCGAGGGTGCTGTTCCTCGACGAGCCCACGACGGGCCTCGACCCCAGGTCCCGGCTGGGCCTGTGGGACATCATCCGTGACCGGGTGAGCTCTGGGGCGACCCTACTGCTGACCACCCAGTACCTCGAGGAGGCCGACGCGCTCGCCGACGAGATCGCGGTCATCGACCAGGGCCGGGTGATCGCCCGCGGCACGGCTGACCAGCTCAAGTCGCAGGTCGGCGGTGAGCGGGTCGAGCTCGTGGTGCACGCCGAGACCGACCTCGAGCTCGCGCGCGAGGTCCTCGGTCGTGACTGCGGCGGGGAGGTGAGCGTCGACCCGCACAGCCGGCGCCTGACCGCGCCGACGCAACGCGGTGCACGCGCGCTGGTGCAGCTGATCCGCGACCTCGACGAGCAGGGCGTCGGTATCGACGACATCGGGCTACGCCGCCCGACCCTCGACGACGTGTTCCTGTCGCTGACAGGCCACCGGGCCGAGGAGGTCGAGGCGGGCGACGCGGAAGAACACGAGATGGCAAGGAGCCAGGGATGAGCGCGCTCGACGTCCGCACCGACGACGGTGGGCTGAGACATCGTTCGGGCATCAGGGCGGCCGTGAACGACGGCATGGTGGTGGCGTGGCGCAACCTCAAGCGCATCCCGCGGGTGCCCGACCTGCTGATCTTCGGCACCATCCAGCCGATCATGTTCGTGGTGCTGTTCGCCTACGTCTTCGGCGGTGCGATCCCGCTGCCCGGTCAGGAGGGCGAGGGGCCGGCGGCGTACCGCGAGTACCTCATGGCCGGGATCTTCGCCCAGACGATGGCCTTCGCGGTCGCGTCGTCCTCGGTGGGGCTGGCCGACGACATGCAGAAGGGCCTGATCGACCGGTTCCGCTCGCTGCCGATGGCTCGGTCGGCGGTGATCAGCGGTCGGGTGGTCGGCGACCTGGTCTACAACGGCTTCATCATGGTGGTGATGGTCGTCTGCGCGCTGCTGGTGGGCTGGCGCTGGCACAACGGTGTCCTCCAGGGGCTGGCCGGCTTCGGCATCCTGCTGCTGTTCGCGTTCGCCATGCTCTGGGTCGGCGCCCTGATCGGCCTTTCGGTGCGTTCGACCGAGGTCGCGAACACCGCTGGCCTGGTCTGGCTGTTCCCGGTGACGTTCATCTCGAACGTCTTCGTGCCGACGCCGACGCTGCCCGGGTGGATGCAACCGATCGCCGAGTGGAATCCCATCTCCGCAGTCGTGGCCGCCTGCCGGGAGCTGTTCGGCAACCCGAACCCGTTCGCGACCGACGGATTCCCCGCGCAGCACCCGGTGCTGTTGTCGTTGCTCTACATCGCGTTGATCCTGGTGGTCTTCGCACCGCTGGCGGTGCGCAGGTACCAACGTTCCGCCGGCGGCTGACGAGAGGCCGCTCGCGTTGTGCGTGACGGCCGGCGTCAGCGGCCGAAGGGCACCGCCTCCACGATCTCGACCTCGAGCTCGTCGCCGTTGGGGGCCGCGTAGGTGATCGTCTCGCCCTTCTTGTGGCCGTCGATGGCCGCGCCGAGCGGCGACTTCGGTGAGTAGACGTCGAGGTCGACCGCGGGGTCGAAGTCGGCGAGCTCGCGCGCGCCGAAGAGGAAGGTCTCGGTGTCACCGACACCGACGAAGCGAACGGTCACCCTCATCCCGGGCTCAACCACGCCGTCGTCGGGTGGTGTCTCACCCACGTGCGCGCGGCGCAGCATGTCCTCGAGCTGGCGGATGCGGGCCTCGGCCTTGCCCTGCTCCTCCTTGGCCGCGTGGTAGCCGCCGTTCTCCTTGAGGTCGCCCTCGTCACGGGCGGCGGCGATCCGCGCCGACAGCTCGGTGCGGTGCGGCCCGCGGAGGTGCTCCAGCTCTTCCTTCAGCTTGTCGAAAGCATCCTGGGTGAGCCAGATCACGTTCTCATCGGTCGACTGCGTCACGGGTCATGCTCCTAGCTTGTGGTCTGCGCGTCACACACATCACGCAACACCTTCGGGAAAGAGTCAACACTACCAACCGGCCTGCCACCGGGGCCAAAGAAGCGACGCTCCGGTCGATCGCTCACCGCCGCCGGGGCGTGCAACTGTCGAGTACGGCGTTGGTCGCCGGCCGCTCGGTGGGGATCCGGTAGGTGAGACTGAGCGCCTCGGCGGGTCCCGGTGGGATCCGCACCCGGCGTTCGCCCACGATGAAGTGGTCCGCCGCCTGTGCCTCGAGAAGGCACACCGCCCCGACGCCCGGCACCCGCTCGATGTCGATCGTGGCCGACACGCTTCCGTCCGGTGCCAGCTCGTACGACCTCAGCCGACCCGCGACGTCGGGCTGGGAGTGGTACAAGCCCGCCCATAGCAGCCACGCACCTCCGAGGAGGACCAGCAGCGCCGTCAGGCCGACGGCAAGCGGCCGCGCCCATGGGCGCGGCGCGCCGTAGCGCTCCACGGGTCGTGTGATGGTCACTGGGGGTGTGCTCCTGCGTCGTGTCAAGTCGCGCGAAGGCGGGGTTTCGGTCACCATTGTCACTCGGACCCGACCATGAGAGCGAAGCGAGGCACCGCGGTGGGTGAGCGCCTGAGGCTCATGCACGTACATGCGCATCCGGACGACGAGTCGAGCAAGGGTGCCGCGAGCACGGCGAGATACGTCGCCGAGGGCGTGGACGTCCATGTCGTCACTTGCACAGGCGGTGAGCGCGGTTCGATCCTCAACCCCAACATGGACAGGCCGGACATCCTCGCCAACATCGTCGAGGTCCGGCGACAGGAGATGGATCGCGCCCGGGAGATCCTCGGCGTACGCCAGGACTGGCTCGGGTTCGTCGACTCCGGCTGGCCGGAGGGAGACCCCAAGCCACCGCTGCCAGACGACTGCTTCGCGGTGACCCCGCTCGAGGAGGCCGCGGCCCCGCTGGTGCGCCTGATGCGTGACTTCCGGCCGCACGTGGTGACGACGTACGACGAGAACGGCGGCTACCCGCATCCCGACCACATCCGCTGCCATGAGGTGACGATGGCGGCCTGGGAGGTCGCGCACGACGAGTCGGCGTACCCCGATCTCGGTGAGCCGTGGCAGCCGCTGAAGCTCTACTACCACCACTCGTTCCACCGCGAGCGCACGCAGGCGCTGCACGACGAGATGGAGCGCCGCGGCATGGAGTCGCCGTACGCCAAGCGGCTCGCGGAGTGGAAGCCCGATCCCGTGCACGCCGCCCGTATCACCACTCGGGTGCCGTGCGCTGACTACTTCCCGGTACGTGACCAGGCGCTGCTCGCCCACGCGACGCAGATCGACCCGGAGGGGCATTGGTTCGCCGTACCCCTCGACGTGCACCAGAAGGCGTGGCCGACCGAGGACTACGAGCTGGTCCACTCCCGCGTGGACGTGCGGCCGCCTGAGGACGACCTGTTCGCGGGAGTGCGTGACCTGGTGGACGGCGCTGTTGTGTCGCGCGAGACGATGGAGTCATGAACGCTCTGCTGTTGGCCGGCGGCGTGTCCGGTGCGCTCGCCCCGCGGGTCGTCGCCGCGGTCGACCCGGAGAAGGTGAAGCCCGGCTGGCTGGGACTCACCGTCGTGCTCATCCTGTGCGTGGTGACGTTCCTGCTGTGGCGCAGCATGAACCACCAGCTGAAGAAGGTGCACTTCGAGGAGTCCACCGGCGAGGACACCGAGGACGAACGGAACCAGACGGAGGGCGATCGAAGCTGAACCGCCTGGGAACCGCGACATCGCCGTACCTTCTGCAGCACGCTGCCAACCCGGTCCACTGGTGGGAGTGGGAGCAGGGCGCGTTCGACGAGGCCCGTCGACGGGACGTGCCTGTGCTGCTCTCGGTGGGTTACGCCGCCTGCCACTGGTGCCACGTGACATAGGTCACGCTCAACGAGCGGTCCTGATGAGCTGAAAACTCCGATCTGAGCGTCAAATCGTGCCGCTGAGCTTCGCGGCTGGACAGGGTTGGACACCGATTCCGGTGCTTCGTGTATCACTTCGTGTATCACTCGGCCGGGTCCGGAGAGCGATGCTTCAAGAGAGCTTCTTCAGCCTGGCGATCCAGTAACCAGGCTTGCGCCTCGCATGCGCAACGGCGACGATCCACAAGGTGTCGTCGACGACGGTGTAGACGAGGCCGTACTCGTCGAACCGCTGCAACTGAACCTTGCGAACCTCGGGTTCGTCCGGAAGTCCCGGGTGCTCATACTTCTTCGGCAGAGACGGATGGCGCACAGCCTGATCAAGCACCGCGAACACCTCGGCGGCGAGTCGCCGGCCGAGACCCGGTTCCCGCTCGTCGTACCA
>JBOHDD010000494.1:0-2222 GCA_050699155.1 Nocardioidaceae bacterium | reverse complement strand
TCGGTGCCGAAATGATGGACCTCGGCGCCGTACGCGTCGTCGTTGTACACCACGACCACCATCGGCAGGCCGAGCCGCCGCACCGTGTCCAGCTCCGCGATGCTCATCATGGCGCCACCGTCGCCGAGTGCCGCCACGGGCAACCTGTCCGGTTGCGCGAGTGCGGCGCCGATGGTGGTGGCCAGGCCGAGCCCGATGGACTGGAAGGCCTGGGTGAAGCAGAAGGCGCCCTCGTCGGGCACCGACAGGAACATGCTCGGATAGCCCATGAAGTTGCCGGAGTCCACCCCGACGACGCGCTCGTCGGGGAGCAGGTCGTCGAGGGCGATGCTCAGGGTGCGTGGGTCGATGCGGTCCGGCGTACCGTCGTCGCTGTAGGGCACGTCGCGCCAGCGGACACCGGCGGCGATCCTGGCGCGCACGTCATCCGTGCGGTAGCCGTCGAGGGTGCGCGCACCCAGCGCCGTCCGGACGGCTGCCGCCGTCTCGGCCACATCACCGACGACACCCGACGCCACGTCGCGGTGGGCGCCGATCGCCGAGGCATCGAGGTCGACCTGGACCACTGTCGCCTCGCGTCCCACCAGGCGTCCGTGTGCCATCGTCCACATGTTCAGCGCACACCCCCAGCCGACGATCAGGTCCGCGCTGCGGATCAGCTCGGCCGTCGTGGGCGACGCGAAACCGCCGGAGACGTCGAGGGACCAGGGGTTGCCCGTGAACAGCCCTTTGGCCACCGCCGACGTCGCCAGCAACGCACCGCAGCGGTCCGCCAGCGTCTCGAGGGCGGCGCGGCATCCGGCGCCCCGCGCACCTCGGCCTGCCACGAACACCGGTCGCTGCGCGCGCTCGAGCGTACGCACGAGGAGCTGCACGTCCTCGTCGCTGGGCCGCGGTGGCGCTGGTGGGCTGGGAACGTCGAGCTTGCCTGTCGTGGGTGTCTCGAGGGCCTGGATCCCCAGCGGAAGGTTGAGCAGGACGGTCCGGCGCAGATGCTGGGCGGTCACCACCGCCGCGGACGCCTCCGTCGCCGCGGTCTCGGCCGAGGTGATGCGCGCGGGTACGGCGCCGACCGACCGGGCAAGTGCCTCCTGGTCGACGTAGAAGTTGGATCGGGGGTGCGTGACCTCGGCGGCGACCACGACGAGCGGGGTGCGGCTCTTGGCAGCCTCGGTGATGCCTGTCATCGCGTTGGTGAGACCACAACCCTGGTGCACGCTGAGTGCTGCGACCTTTCCGCTCATCCGGCTGTAGGCGTCGGCCATGGTCGCGGCACCGCACTCGTGCCGCGCCGCGACGAAAGGGGCGCCGCTGTCGATCATCGCGTTGGTGACGTGGAAGTTGCCCGAGCCCACCACGCCGAACACTCGGTCGACGCCGGCCGCGGTGAGCGCATGGCCGACGGCCTCCGCTGCCAGCATCAGTGCTCCACCAGCGCCAGCACTCGCGCCGGCGCGCCCGAACCGGTGACGATCGGCAGCGGTCCCGCGATCAGGACGCTGCCGATGGGCGGCAGCTGTTTGAGGTTCTGCAGCTGGGTGAGGCCGTACTTGTCGTTGCCCATCAGGTAGGAGTGGCACGGGAAGGCCGGGTCGAAGGAGTGCGCGGCACCCGCGTCGGTGCCCACGGTCTCCACGCCCAACCCCACGACGGGGGACTCCTCGGCGACCCAGCGGGCACACTCCGGGGACATGCCCGGGCTGTGCGGGCCGCTCTCGTCGGCGTTGACCATCTCCTGCTGCGACGCCGAGCGGGAGTCCCAGCCGGTCCGGTAGAGCAGCCACCCGCGTTCGGGCAGTGGCCCGTGCCGCTCCTCCCAGTCCTTGATGTGGTCGACCTCGAGGAGGAAGTCGGGATCCGCCGATGCCTCCGCGGCGAAGTCGAGCACCGCCGCCGGAGCCACCAGATGCTGCGCGGGGACCGAGGCGACGTCGGCCTTCCCGCGTCCGGTGACCCAGTGGTTCGGAGCGTCAAGATGCGTGCCCGTGTGCTCGCCACTGCGGAAGTTGTTCCAGTACCACGCCGGCCCGCGGTCGTCGTACCTGCTGATCTCCTCGAGCTCGAAGCTCGCGGTCTGCCCGAACTCCGGCGGAAGTGCGATCACCGGCGTGTGGTTCGACAGGGGAGACGTGAGGTCGATGACCTCGACCGTCCCGGCGGACAGCGCCGAGGCGAGTGCGGCGAGCGTGGACATCGTTCCTCCGGTCGGTCAGGGGTCGTTC
>JBOHDD010000493.1:0-8580 GCA_050699155.1 Nocardioidaceae bacterium | reverse complement strand
GCGGCGCTCTGCTACATGCTGCCCTGGCTGCACGACGAGGTGGAGCGCACCCGGCAGCTGCTCGGCAGGGACTACTGGTCGTACGGCCTCGAGCGCAACGAGGTGACTCTGTCGACGTTCCTGCGTCATGCGCACGACCAGGGCCTGCTGTCCCGTAAGCTGCGACCGGAGGAGCTGTTCGCGCCGGAGACGCTCGAGGAGTACGTGATCTGAGCGCGGTCGCAGGTGGCGGCGACCGACACCACCGGCTAACCCGCAGACGGCAGCACCATCACCAGCCAGGTGACCACGGGCGCCGTGAGGACCATGGCCGAACCCCAGATCAGCAGCCCGCGGAAGAGCCACTCCCTGCGCTCCTCGGGGGTGTTCGCCACCACCAGCGCCCCGACGGTCGAGAAGGGTGTCGAGTCCACGACGGTGGCCGAGATCGCGATCGCGGTGATGAGTGCGGTGACACCGATCTCGCCCTGGGCCAGGAAGGGCACCGCCAGCGGGATCAGCGCCGCGAGCAGGGCAGCGCTCGAGGCGAGGGCAGAGGTGATGGCCCCGATCAGGCACAGCAGGAACGCCGCCAGCAGAGGTGCGTTCATGTCCGCGATCGCGTTTCCGACCAGCTCGATGGTGCCGTAGCGCTCCAGTGCGGCCACGTAGGTCACGACCCCGCAGATGAGGAGTACGACGGTCCAGGCGACGCGCTTGTCGGCACCGGCGCTGGTACGGGGGAAGACCAGGTGCAATGCGACCGCGGCCACGAATGCCAGGAAGCCGATGTCGAGACCGAGCACCATGGAGCAGACTGCGACCACGACGATCGCCAGCAGGGTGAACACCTTGTCCGGGGACATCGCCTGACGGCTCGGGGAGTCCTCGTCGCCGTCACCCGACGTGCCGGTCGGGCGGGCGGGTTCGTGCAGGGACTGTGCACCCGGTCCGACACCGACGGACGTACGCACCTCGGTGCTGGTGGCCGGCTGACGGGACAGCAGCGACCTGCCGCCGAACACGAGGTAGACGATGCCTCCGAGGACGAGGTTGTAGACGAGGTTGGCGAGGAAGAGCACCGCGATGGACATCTCGAGATCCGTCCCGGCCATGGTCTGCGTGACGATCGCACCCAACGGGTTGATCGGGGAGAAGTTGCCGGCCGCCGACCCGTGGATCACCATCAGCCCGACCATCCGCTGGCTGACGCCGTACCGCGTGGCCAGACCGAGGGACAGCGGTGCGAGCAGGGCGACCGTGGCCGGGCCCAGGGCCCCGGCGACGGTGGGCAGCAGGGCGGCGGTGAAGACGATCCAGGGGACCAGTGCTCGTCGACCCTTCACCAGCCGAACCGCCCAGTCGATGATCCACTCGACCGTGCCGTTGGTGGTCGCCAGCGCGAACAGGTAGGTGACCCCCGCGAGGAGGATGAACATGTCCGCCGGGAACCCGGTGTACATGTCGTCGACCGACTCACCGACCACGAAGGTGCCGACGAGGAAGGTCATCACGATCCCCAGAGCACCGAGGCTGATGGGGCGTGTCGTGCCGATGACGAAGATCAGCAGAAGACCGAGGATCCCGATCACATGGGTGTCCATGTCCGTCCTCCAGACGGAGGTGGCCGAGCCCGAGCCGTCGTGTGTTGCCCCCATATGTCGCGGGCCACCGTCTGCGCAACAGAGGCTATTTCTGCCACACCGAAAATGGGGTGTCAAGGGTCTGGCCGGACCGAGGTGTCGAAGTGCGCCCTCCCCCTCTTGACCACGCGGGCCCTCTCGATCCATCCTCTACTTGTCGGAGAGATCCTCTGAGAAGCAGAATACTTGCTGCATTCTGACCGGGAGCATTGATGGCGGACCAGTCCACGGTGTTCGCGGACGTCAGGCGCGGCCTGATCCCAGCGCACATCTACAACGACGACGAGATCTTCGCCCTCGAGCGGGACCGGCTGTTCAGCCGCGCCTGGCTGTTCGTGGCCCACGAGTCCGAGCTGCCCCACGTCGGCGACTACGTGGTCCGTCGCGTTCTCGAAGACTCGTTCATCATCTCCCGCGACCAGAGCGGCCAGGTCCGGGCGATGTTCAACATGTGCCTGCACCGCGGCATGCAGGTCTGCCGTGCGGAGATGGGCAACGCCTCTCACTTCCGCTGTCCCTACCACGGATGGTCGTACCGAAACGACGGTCGACTGGTCGGTCTTCCGTTTCATCGGGAGGCCTACGGCGGCGAGGCGGGCTTCAGCCGGAAGGGACAGACGCTTCTCCCCGCACCTGCCCTGGACACCTACAACGGGCTGGTCTTCATCTCTCTCGACCCGGAGGCCCCGCCCCTGAGGGAGTACCTGGGGGACTTCGCCTTCTACCTGGACTACTACACCAGGCAGAGCAGCGCGGGGATCGAGCTCCGCGGTCCTCAACGCTGGCGCATCAAGGCGAACTGGAAGATCGGTGCCGAGAACTTCGCCGGCGACATGTACCACACGCCGCACACCCACACGAGCGTCGTCGAGATCGGGCTCTTTCGTGAGCCCAAGGCAGAGAAGCGCAAGGACGGCAACACGTACTGGGCGGGCAAGGGCGGCGGTACGACGTACAAGCTCCCGGAGGGAACGCTCGAGGAACGCCTGGCCTACGTGGGATACCCCGACGAGATGATCGAGAGGATGAAGCAGACCTGGACTCCGGAACACCTCGCCGTCGTCGGCGACAACGGCTTCATGGTCTCGGCGGCGTCGGTCTTCCCGAACCTGAGTCTCGTGCACAACTGGCCACGCGTCGCCGACTCCGATGACGTCCTGCCGTTCATCTCCATCCGTCAGTGGCAGCCGATCAGCGCCGGCGAGACCGAGGTGCTGTCGTGGTTCGCCGTCGACAAGGAGGCACCGAGCGATTTCAAGCGGCTGTCGTACAAGGCCTACCTGATGTGCTTCGGCAGCAGCGGGATGTTCGAGCAGGACGATGTCGAGAACTGGGTCTCGCTGACCAGCACCGCAGGCGGGTCCATGGCGCGACGTCTGCGGCTGAACAGCCGCATGGGCATGCTGGCCGACGACTCACCGGTCGTCGAACCGCTGGGGCCGGACCGTTTCGCCGGCCCGGGGGTGGCCCACGTGGGTTACGGCGAGTACAACCAGCGGCACCTGCTGCGCGAGTGGGCCGGGCACCTCGAACGCCCCGCGCCCACCACGGAGACCCACGCGCTGGGCACGGCCACGGAAGGCACGCGATGACGACGCGCATCCCCATCGACTCCAAGGACTCCGCTCTCGGCACGGAGGCACCGACAGCAGTCCGCATCGGCCGGCCGCTGCCCTTCACCGACGATCGTCATGTCGCTGCATACCAGTGGATGGTGGACGAGGCCTACCTGCTGGACGAGCAGGACTACGAAGGCTGGCTGGACCTGCTCACCGACGACGTCCACTACTACATGCCCATCAGGGTCACGACCGCGACCGGAGCCGGGTTCGAGACGGTGCCGGGGATGGCCCACTTCGACGAGGACAGGTACTCGCTCGGCCGACGGGTCGCCCGCTTCGCCACCGAGCACGCGTGGACCGAGGACCCACCCTCACGGGTACGTCACTACGTGACGAACGTGCGTACCTTCGCCACCGACCATGACGACCAGATCCTCGTCCAGACGGCCGTGCTGCTGTTCCGCAGCCGAGGCGATGTCCGAGAGCCGGCCCTGGTCTCGGCCGGCCGGGAGGACCTGCTCCGTAAGGGCCCCGACGGCTGGCGGCTCGCGCGTCGGCACATCGCCGTCGACGAGTCCGTCCTGCGTACGCAGAACCTGGCGGTCTTCCTGTGAACATCCGCTGGGAGGGTGAGGACGAGGACCGTCGCGCAGCCATGGCCGCGGCGGCCGAGCGCGACCGGCTTCGCGCGCAGGCGGTCGGCGAGGAGATCGTGATGGCCAACGAGTTCTCCGAGGTCCGGATCGTGCAGGTCCACACCCGCAACGGCTCTCGGCTGCTGATCGAGTCGCCCAAGTCCGGGCAGTGGGTCACGCTCTGCCCGTTGGAGCTCGAGGCTCTCACCTGGCAGGGACCGGCGACCTTCTCGGCGATGCTGGGTCGGCCGTTCCGCCCGCTCTACCCCGAGGAGGACGACGGATGAGCAGTCCCTGGTCGGCCACAGATCGCGAGAACCCCCATGGGTGACTGGCTGGCGGGCAAGAGTGCCCTGGTCGTCGGAGCCGGCTCCGGCATCGGCCGCGCGGTGGTGGACGCATTCGTCGACGAGGGCGCACAGGTCGCCGTCCTGGAGCGGGACGAGCAGAAATGCGAGCGGCTCGCCGAGACTCTCGGCGACGTACCCATCGTGGTCGGTGACGCCACCACCCGAGAGGCGAACGAGCAGGCCGTCGACGCCACGCGCACCGCATACGGCGGTCTGGACGTCCTGGTGAACTGCGTAGGGGTCTTCGACTTCTACCTCGGGATCGAGGAGCTCGAAGCGGAGCAGATCGACGCGGCGTTCGACGAGGTGTACTCCGTGAACGTGAGGACGCACCTCCACTCGGTCAAGGCGGCACTGCCGTACCTGAGGGACTCGCGGGGGAGCATCGTCCTCACCGAGTCCACCTCGGCGTACTACCCGGGCCGGGGTGGGGTGCTGTACGTGTCGTCGAAGTTCGCCGTGCGCGGACTCGTCACCGCACTCGCACACGAGCTCGCTCCGGAGATCCGCGTGAACGGCGTCGCTCCTGGCGGGACGCTGAACACCGACCTGCGCGGCCTCGACAGCCTCGGGCTCGGTTCCCGTCGCCTCGACGACAAGCCCGGTCGCGCGGCCGACCTGGCGGCGCGGACCCCGTTGCAGGTGGCGCTTTCCGGACCCGACCACGCATGGAGCTACGTGTTCCTGGCATCCGACCGCTCCCGTGGGGTCACCGGTGACGTGGTCCACCCTGACGGGGGAATCGGTGCCAAGGGCTGAGAAGCGGGCAGACTCCAGGAGGGCGGACGACCATCGGCGAGAGCGAACAGACAATGACCAGTGAGACGGAGAGGCTGCACCAGCAGCGGCACGATGTCGCCCTGGCATGCCGGGTCCTGGCGGCGCGCGGACTCGCATCGGGGTTCCTCGGCCACATCAGCCATCGCGTGGACGACGACCGGCTGCTGGTCCGGTGCCGCGGCCCGGAGGAACGCGGCCTGGCATACACCCGCGCGGAGGACATCCGGCTCGTGGACCTCGACGGCGCAGCGGCGGAGCCGGGTGCGCTCGACGGTGGGTACTCGCCGCCCAACGAGCTGCCCCTGCACACCGAGGTCCTCCGGACCAGGCCCGAGGTCGACGCCGTCGTGCATGCCCATCCGGTACGCGTGGTCACCGCGGAGCGCGCCGGGCTCTCGATCCGGCCGATCGTCGGTGCGTATGACATCCCCGGCGCCAAGCTCGCTGCCGGAGGCGTCCCGGTCTATCCGCGGGCGGTGCTGATACACAACCGCGAGCTCGCGAAGGAGATGCTCGACGCGGCGGGCGGTCGGCCCGTCGTACTGCTGCGCGGTCATGGTCTGACATCGACCGGGTCCTCGGTGCCCGAGGCCGTGCTCCGAGCGATCAGCGTCGACTCCCTCGCCGGTATCGCCCTGTCCGTCGCGCAGGCAGGAGGCGCATCGGAGGACATCCCCGAGGAGGACCTCGCGCAGCTTCCGGACCTCGGAGCGGCCTTCAACGAGGGGGTTGCGTGGCGGCACGAGCTGGCCCGACTGGTCGGATAGCCTGGCGGCATGTCTGCGGATCACAGCCCGATGGATGAGGAACGACGGTCGCCGCAGTACCCCATCGAGTCCGTGGACAACGCGTTGAAGCTGCTGCTGCTGTTCGGTGAGCGCAAGGACGTCCGCCTGACCGATGCCAGCAGGTATCTCGGTGTCGCCTCCTCCACCGCTCACCGACTGCTCGCGATGCTGCAGTACCGCGGCTTCGTACGTCAGAACCCTACCTCGCGTGCGTACGAGCCCGGCAGCGCACTGAGCAGCATCGCCTCGGCGGTGATGCGCCGCGTCGACGTCCGGACGCGTGCGCACCCGTTCATGGAGCAGCTCTCGGCGTCGCTCGGCGAGACGGTGCATCTGGGTCGGCTCGAGGGCACCACCGTGCACTTCCTGGACTCCGTCGAGAGTCCGCGCGCCGTGCGGGTGGCCTCCCGCCTCGGTACGTCCATGCCCGCGCACTGTACGTCGAACGGCAAGGCACTGCTGTCCACACTCGACGACGACGCGATCCGGTCGCTGTACCGGCGAGAGAAGCTGCCCGGCATCACGCCGAAGTCGATCCACAGTCGGAAGGCACTCCTGCGTGAGCTCGCGACCGTGCGTGACCGAGGCTGGGCGACCAGCGAGGAGGAGTCCGAGGACGGTGTCGCCTCGGTGGCGGTGCCGATCGGCGAGGTCGCCGGCAGCCGATACGCGATGAACGTGTCCGCGCCGGTGTCGCGGATGAGTGACGAGACCCGCGTAGAGATCGCCGACGCCCTCAGCAGCGCCGTGCGGGAGATCGCCGCCGCCTGGTCATGACCCAGCCTGCCCGCCGACGGTCCCCGCGGACATGGCCGGGCTGTAGCCGGGTTCGACGAGCACATCCACCACCGTCGACCGGCCGGCGCGAACGGCGAGCACGCCCTGCTCCAGCGCACCTGACAGGTCCTCGACGTCGGTCACGGGTCCGATGCCCTCGAGCCCCTGAGCCCTGGCCATCGCGGCCAGGTCGGGAGCCGGGTCGTCGATGCGTTGCCCCACCCATCGGCGCGACGTGTCGCGGTCGCGGGTGAAGGCGACGCGCTCCTGGTGCAGCTCGTCGTTGAAGTACGACCGGTTGTTCGCGACGACAGCCAACAACGGGATCTCGTAGTGCGCCGCCGTCCACAGTGCCTGCACGCCCATCAGGTAGTCACCGTCGCCGAGGACAGCGACCGCGAGGCGCCCGCTGTCCTTGAGCGCAAGTGCCGCACCGACCAGCATGCCCGGACCCGATCCGATTCCGGCGCCACCGTCGTACCCGAGGTAGTCCAGGGGATGAGCGAACTGCCAGTCGTCGCCGTCCCAGCCGAGGGGCAGTCGCACGAGACACACGTCGCTGTCCGCCGACGTCGTGCGTAAGACCCTCGCCAGCTCCGTCATGGTGATCCGGCCATCGGACGTTGGTCGCCCTGCCGGCGAAGGCTCGACAGGGCTCGGTGTCGCCGGCTCCCTACCGCGGACCTCGAGCGCCTCCAGCAGCTGTTGCACTGCGCGGTCGGGGGTCGTCGGCAGGGCGACGTCGACGGGTGCCCACGCCTGGTGGTCCTTGCTCCACCCGTTGTGCAGCTGGACGTCCTGGCTCGCGGAGACGACAGTGGGGCGTGGCGGTGAGCACGCCTGCCGCAGGGTGCCCTCGAGGTCGATCCAGTCCAGGGAGAGGACGACGTCGGCCTCGGCAAGCGCGTCCCTGCCCTGTGGGCCGAGGAAGAACGCAGGACCGGGCACGTGCGCCGGGTGCTCGGTGGGAAAGGCGGCGCCTGCCTTGAGGTCTGTGATGACCCGTGCTCCCAGGGCCTCGGCGAGACGTATGCGCCGCTGCCAGTCCTCGGGCTCCCGGCTGACGCGACCCATGAGGAGTACGGGGCGTTCCGCGTTGTCCAGTGCCTCAGCGGCCCGCCGTACCGACTTCTCCGAGGCGACAGGGAGGTCGGAAACGGGTGCTGTCTCGGGGTCGGGTACGACGGTCGGCCCGGTGAGTGCGCGCTCCTGCATCTCGACGTCCAGGACGACGTACGTCGGAGCATGCGGCGGAGTGCGGGCGATCTCCCACGCACGGGTCAGGGACTCCAGGGTGGCATCGACCGAGAGCGGCTGGTCGTCCCATTTGACGAACGACCTGACGAGCGCCGCCTGGTCCGCCGACGTGTGTATCCAGTCGATCCACGGTCGCCGCCGCGCGGCGTCGATGGGACCGGTCGCACCGATGATGAACACGGGAACGCGATCGGCCCAGGCGTTGAAGATCGCCATGCTTGCGTGCATCAGGCCGACATTGCTGTGCAACGCCACGGCGAGGGGCCGGCCGGTCACCTTCGCGTAGCCGTGGGCCACGGCCACGGCGTGCTCCTCGTGCAGGCACATCAGCATCTGTGGGTCTCGGTCTCCGAGGCGGTTCACGAGACTGTCGTGCAGGCCGCGGAAGCTCGCGCCCGGCGTGAGTGCGACATAGGGCACGCCGGTGGCTCGGAGGAAGTCAGCGACCACGTCGCTGCCCCACTCGGCGGGCCGGCCGGCGGTCGGCGAGCTGTCTGCCTGCTTGCGCACGCTCATGAAAGGACCACCGTCGTCGCCTTGGTCTCGGTGTACGAGAGGAGCTCCTCCGAGGACTCCTCGCGACCGACCCCGGACGACTTGACCCCGCCGAACGGCAGGCCCCAGAAGTGTCTGCTGGCGCTGTTGACGAGGACGTAGCCGGCCTCGACGTCACGGGCGAACCGGTGGGCCCGGGCGACGTCACGTGTCCAGATCGATGCCGTCAGGCCGTACTCGACGTTGTTGGCGATCCGGAGTGCGTCGTCGTCGTCCCGGAACGTCATCACCGACAGGACGGGGCCGAAGACCTC
>JBOHDD010000492.1:0-4172 GCA_050699155.1 Nocardioidaceae bacterium | reverse complement strand
CTGCAGATGTTCTCCTCCGTCGGTCTCCTGGCCGGCCCCGTACTCGCCGGCCTCCTCATCGAGATCTCGACGTCGGTTGCGCTCGCCGTGGGAGCCGCGATCGCCGCCGTGACCGTCGTACCCACGTTCTTGCTGACCCGCCTGCCGCCGTTCGTGCTGCCTGAGGACCGGCATCCGCAGCGCGTCTGGCGACGGCCTGGGGTCGATGTCGCCTGCTGGTCAGGTGTCACGGCCGGGGCCTGGCGCGGCCTGCTCAGCTCGTACGTACCGGTGGTGCTGGAGGCCGCGCGCCAGAGTCCCTCGACGATCGGGCTGCTCGTCTCCGTCGCCAACGGGGCATCCATCGCCGGTGTCGGGCTGGTCAGCCGGTTGCGGGCCCGCTGGCTGGTCCGTTCGTTCTTCCTGGGGGCACTCGCCACCGGTCTCGCCACCGCCGCTGTCGCACCGCTGGCGCCCTACATGCTGCCGGCCGCAGTGGCGCTGATGGTGTCCGGTCTGGGTGCGGGTGCCCTGCAGACCATCGGTCCGGCGATCGCCACGGACGCCGTGCATCCGCAGGAGCGCGGCGACGCCATCGCCGCCGCGGGTACGTTGCGGGCGGCGGCCCTGTTCCTCGCGCCCCTCGGTGTCGCCGGACTGGTCACGGTGATGCCGCTGACCGCAGCGATGGTGGTCACCGGGGTGCTGATCACCGGCCCGGTGGCCTTCACGCGGCGGCTCGGTCGCCACCTCGTCGGACCCGTCTCCGGCCGACCCGGTCCCCCGCCGGCGACGGCGTCGTGACGTCCGCGGCCGGTGCGTGGCTCTTGTGCTCAGCATTCTGGGCTGGCAAAATCGGACCAATGGTTAGTCCTTAAAGGAGGCTTCGCGTGCCGACCCGCACCACCACCGGCGTCACCCACTACCACGTGCAGAAGCGGCGTCGCGCGCAGTTCCTCGAGGACTGGCGTGCGAACAGGCGGACGGTCGTCGCGGCCGAGGACGTCTCCCTGCACGACAGCTGCCGGGGCCACCGTGTCGGTGCCTACGTCGGTGTCGACGGTGACCGGCCGTCACGCACCATGGATGCCCTTGTCCACGAGTTCGACCCAGGCACCCGGACGACGGTTCACCGGCACAGCTGGGATGTCATGGTCTTCGTCGTCGCCGGCTGGGGCTGGACCGAGATCGACGGCGAACGCATCGCGTGGGGACCGGGCGACTCGCTGCACCTGCCGGCGTGGGCCTGGCATCGCACCGGCAACGACGGCCACGACACAGCGCGGTACCTGACGTTCTCGAGTGAGCCGATGCTGGACACCATGGGCCTGTCGGTGCTGGAGGACGCCGGCGACGCCGAGGTCGCCGGCCTTCCGGGCAGGCCGCCGTACACCACGAGCCTGGAAGGCGACGACCCGTACGCCCGACGGGTACGCCGGCTGGCACGCGAGCAGCAGGCACGTCGCAGCGGCCGTCTGCACACCAGCTGGGACGACCTCGAGCTGCTGGTCACCCCGCGCGGTACCCGCACCACGTTCCTGCTGGACCGGGCCATCGGCTACCAGGCCTCGGGCATCACCATGGCCATGTTCGAGATCGGCCCCGGGCGCGCCCAGTCGATGCACCGGCACCCGGGCGAGGCATGGCTGTACGTCGTCGAAGGCAGCGGGCACAGCTACGTCGGTACAGAGCCGGAGGGTGGGCAGAACCACCCGTGGAAGAAGGGCGACCTCATCGTCGTCGACCACTTCGTCTGGCACCAGCACCTCAACGACGACCCCGACAGGACCGCCAAGGTCGTCCGGATCCACATGTTCGACAGCCTGTTGGAGACGATGCGTGCCCTGACCGACCCCCTGGTGCTCTTCGAGGAGCCACCGGAGCACATCCGCGACGCGCAGGCGGGTGACCCGGGCACGATCGAGTGGCCGGAGATCCACCGCCCCACCTGGCCGTGAACGAGGACCGGGCATACCGATGAGCGGTGCAGCTCTCCCCCATGGCGTCTCGGGCATGCACGTGCTGCCTGCCGACCACCACGACGGGCCGTGGGACAGCATCATCACCCCACCCGTGCTCAAGGACCGCCTGCTCGGGGCGGCACTGCTCGTACTGCGCCACGGGCGCCGGCTCCAGCAGCTCGCCGGTGCACCACACGGGCTGCTGGTGCTTGCGGGCCCACCAGGCACCGGCAAGACCTCGCTGTGCCAGGGGCTCGCGCAGGTCGCCGCGCGCGCAGTCGCCCGACGCGGCGCCACCACGTTCGTCGAGATCGACCCGCACGCGTTTCCCAGCGAGATGCTCGGTGAGAGCCAGCGAGCGGTCAGACGGTTGTTCGCAGAGACGTTGCCGGAGCTGGCTGCACGCCGACCGCACACGATCGTGCTGGTCGACGAGGTCGAGGCCTTGGCGGTGCGTCGCAGTGTCGCCTCGTTCGAGACCAACCCCGCAGACGTGCACCGAGCGACCGACGCCGTCCTCGCAGGACTGGACGAGCTGCGCGCGACGTCACCCCACGTGCTGCTGCTCGCCACGACGAACCTCAGCGTCGCCGTCGACGAGGCCTTCCTCTCCCGGTCCGACCTCGTCCTCGAGCTGGACCTTCCTGACGAGGATGTCCTCGCGCGCATTTTCGGCAGCTCGCTCGCGGAGCTTGCCGCACAGTGGCCGGGCATTCGCGGGCTCGCCGAGGACGAGACCCTGCACACCAAGCTGGCCGGCAGATGTGCGGGCTTCGACGGCCGCCGTGCGCGGAAAGCCGTCCTGTCCGCGATCGCGCGACACCCGGGACTCGCGGAGGAGCCCGAGCGCCTGACCGCCGATGACCTCTTCGCCGCCGTCGACGACGTCGCGGAGAGCGCCACCTGGGGCCGGTAGCCCGTCGTACCAGCCGTCGCGCTAGCCCGCCCGGCGCATCCTGCGCCCCGCGCCACAGAGGCCGAGGTAGACCACCAGGAGTGCAAGAGCGCAGATCTGGAACATCGTCGGCACCCCGACCAGCTCGGCGACCAGCCCTCCCAGGGGCGGCCCGGCGACCTTGCCGAGATCCAGGCCCATGTGCAGGAAGGCCGCCACGAGCCCCTGCTCCTTGTCGTCCCTGTCCCAGACACCCTCGAAGGCCATCGACGCGCCGGTGACCCGAAGGACCCCGCGGGACAGTCCGGCAGCGAGGAACAGCGCGACCTGTGGCCAGAAGTCCGCCCGGACGAAGGGCAGCAGGAACAGGGTGGCCGCCCCCAGCACGAGCATCGGTGTGGTGAGCCAGGCCCCGTTGGTCCGGGCGAAGAGCACGCCCAGCCCCATGCGGGTGACCGACGACGACAACGAACGGCAGCCGGCGAGCAGACCGATCTGGGTGAGTGTCAACCCGGCAGCAAGGGCGAGCACCGGGTGGAACGAGTTGAACAACGCACTCTGCACGTTGATGAAGACCATGATCATCGCCCCGCTGAACACGGCCAACGGCAGCGCACGGGCTGCCCGCAGCGTGGCGACGACACCCGACCGACGACCTCGCGACCGTTCGGGCTCGTCCGCCGGCTGGTGATCGGGGTCGCCCGCGTCCGCCTCCGTCTCCGCCCGCGCACTGCGCCCCGCCTGCGCCGCGGCGAGCTGTGCAGGCAGCGAACGCAGCATGACGACCGTGGCCAGTGCCGGCAAGGATGCCAGCATGAGGAAGGCGGCTGTGTACCCCAGCCCGTCCGCGACGACTCCTGCGGCCGCCGAGCCGACGGCGTGGCCGAGCCCGGTGAACCCGGAGTACCAGCCCATCGCCGAGGCGATGCTCAGCCGTGACGGCCTGGAGGCCACCAGCACGGTCAGCTGGGTGGTGGTGGCCATCGCCCAGCCCACGCCGTCCATCGCCATCAGCGCGCCGAACAGCAACACGTTCTGCGTGACCGGGACGAGGGCGAACGCCCCGGCCGACAGTAGGCCGCCGACCAGCAGCAACGGGCGCACGCGGTCGGTCGAGTAGCTCGCTCCCACCGGCAACCGCAGCACGAGGGAGCTCAGCGCGAAGACGGCCAGTAGAAGCCCGATGATCCCGGGCCCGTAGCCAAGGCCATCCGACAGGTACGGCGGCACCAGCACGTGCAGCGCCGCCTCGCTGGAGCTGTAGAGGAAGACGCAGAGGTACGAGGCTGCGAGCGGACTGTCCCAGGAGGACGGGTTGAGTCGCCGGCGTGGTCTAG
>JBOHDD010000491.1:0-3030 GCA_050699155.1 Nocardioidaceae bacterium | reverse complement strand
AGGCGGGTGTTCATCTCCAGGAAGAAGAACTCCTCGCCGGCGACCAGGAACTCCACGGTGCCCGCGTTGACGTAGCCCACCTGCTGCGCCAGCCGCACCGCCGCCGCGGTCACCTTCTCGCGTACGGCGTCACTGATCGTCGGTGCGGGAGCCTCCTCCAGGACCTTCTGGTGTCGCCGCTGGGTGGAGCAGTCACGCTCGAGGAGGTGCACGACGCGGCCGTGCTCGTCGCCGATCACCTGGACCTCGACGTGCCGCCCGGACTCGACGTACCTCTCCACCAGCATGGTGTCGTCGCCGAACGCCGACGCGGCCTCACGCCGGGCCGAGGCAAGCGCTTCGGGGAGGTCGGCCGGCTCGCACACGATCCGCATGCCCTTGCCGCCACCACCGGCCGCGGCCTTCACCAGCACGGGATACCCGATGTCATCGGGTGCGCGCTGCTCCACAGGACCGTCGGCGCCCGCCAGCTCGACGGCGGGGATGACGGGGACGTCGGCCGCGATCGCGACCTTGCGCGCCTCGTCCTTGCGCCCCATCATCTCCATCACGTCGGCGTCGGGGCCGATGAACGTCAGCCCCGCCTGGGTCACCGCGCGGGCGAACGCAGCCCGCTCGGACAGGAACCCGTAGCCCGGGTGCACAGCGTCGGCGCCGGTACGACGCGCCGCCTCGAGGATCGCGTCGATGTTCAGATAGGACTCGGCGGCCGGTGCCGGACCCAGGCGCACCGCGGTGTCGGCGGCGCGAACGTGGGGAGCCTCGCGGTCGGCGTCGGAGTAGACCGCCACGCTTCGCAGACCCGCAGACCGTACGGCCCGCATGACACGCAGCGCGATTTCGCCGCGGTTGGCGACCAGGACGGTGCCGAAGCGCTGCCGGGAGGGGGTCATCTCTGCCTCACATCCGGAAGATGCCATACGAGGGCTCGGGCACGGGGGCGTTGGCGGCGGCCGCGAGGCCCATCCCCAGGACGCGGCGTGTCTCGACCGGGTCGATGACACCGTCGTCCCACAACCGCGCGGTGGAGTAGTACGGCGAGCCCTGCTGTTCGTACTGCTCGCGGATCGGGTCCTTGAACGCCTCCTCGTCCTCGACCGGCCAGGTCTCCCCGCGCGCCTCGATGCCGTCGCGGCGGACGGTCGCGAGCACGGACGCGGCCTGCTCACCACCCATCACCGAGATCCGGGCGTTGGGCCACATCCAGAGGAAGCGCGGGTCGTAGGCCCGCCCGCACATTCCGTAGTTGCCGGCCCCGAACGACCCCCCTATCACCACGGTGAGCTTGGGTACGACGGAGCATGCCACCGCCGTGACCAACTTCGCGCCGTCGCGGGCGATCCCCCGGTTCTCGTACTCGCGACCGACCATGAACCCGGTGATGTTCTGCAGGAACACCAGCGGCACGCCGCGCTGGTTGCACAGCTCGATGAAGTGCGCCCCCTTGAGGGCCGACTCGCTGAACAGGATCCCGTTGTTGGCCACGATGCCCACCTGGTACCCCCAGATGCGCGCGAACCCGCAGACCAGGGTCTCGCCGTACAACGCCTTGAACTCGTGGATCCGGGACCCGTCGACGACGCGCCGGATGACGTCACGGACGTCGTACGGCGTGCGGCTGTCGGTGGGTACCAGGTCGTAGAGGTCCTCGGGGTCCTCGAGGGGCTCCTCCACCGGCACCTGGCGCAGGGAGGGCGCAGTCGGCCGCCCGAGGGTGTCGACGACCGAGCGCACGATCGCCAGCGCCTCGGCGTCGTCGGCGGCGAGGTGGTCGACCACCCCCGACGTGCGGGCGTGCACGTCACCGCCACCGAGGTCCTCGGCACTGACGACCTCGCCGGTGGCGGCCTTCACCAGCGGCGGGCCGCCGAGGAAGATGGTGCCCTGCTCCCTGACGATCACCGTCTCGTCGGACATCGCCGGCACGTACGCTCCCCCGGCGGTGCACGACCCCATCACCGCCGCGATCTGCGGGATGCCGCGGGCGGACAGGTTGGCCTGGTTGAAGAAGATCCGGCCGAAGTGCTCGCGGTCGGGGAACACGTCGTCCTGCATCGGCAGGAACGCGCCGCCGGAGTCGACCAGGTAGACGCACGGCAGATGGTTGTCGAGCGCGACCGCCTGGGCGCGCAGGTGCTTCTTCACCGTGACCGGGTAGTAGGTGCCGCCCTTGACGGTGGCGTCATTGGCCACGACCACGCACTCGCGGCCGCTGACCCGGCCGACGCCGGTGACGATGCCGGCGCTGGGGACGGCGTCGTCGTACATACCGTTGGCCGCCAGCGTGGACAGCTCGAGGAACGGCGAGCCGGGGTCGAGGACCCGATCCACCCGGTCACGGACCAGCAGCTTGCCCCGTTGCAGGTGCTTGTCCCGGGCCGCCGCCGAGCCCCCCTGGCGCGCGACGGCCAAGCGGTCGCGCAGCTCGGCGACCAGGTCGCGCATCGCGGTTACCGTCATCCCCGCTCCTCCCTGCGTTGCGTCCGCCGACCCGTGCGCTATAGCGCACCCTACGGCGGACGCTAGCGAAGTGACGGACGCCGCCGCTGGCCGACCGGGGCCAGCGGGGGTCACCGGTTGCGGAACCGCACGATGCTGTAGATCAGCAGACCCCAGACGAGCAGCCCGGAGAAGGCGAGGCTGATCGCACTGCCGAGGCCGGCGCCGGGCAGTCGCGGGCCGAACACCCAGAACTCCGGGATCGTGGGGTTGATGAACCACACCACACCCAGCCCGACCAGCCAGGCCCCACCGAGGACGGTCAGCACGATCCGCCACCAGGCCGACACGCTGAACCTCGCCGCGCCATAGGCCTGACGGCGCACCGGCTCGACCCAGCGCTGCGCCCAGTGGTACTCCGTTGCCAGCACGACGAGGCCGGCGAGCAGCAACAACAGCCCGGGGCCGGGCAGGACGAGGGCGGTGATGCCCCCGCATACCAGCACCCAACCGATGACCGTGATGGCCAGCTTCTTGTGCAACTGCCTGCCCTTCCGTGCCTCAGACGCCTGTGACCTGGATACCAGCGTG
>JBOHDD010000490.1:0-2973 GCA_050699155.1 Nocardioidaceae bacterium | reverse complement strand
GGGGATGCACCCAGGTGAGGTCCTTGCGTCCGCCCTCGACCACCGACCGACCGACGAAGAAGTGCCGCTGACGCAGCACGGGGTGCTGCCGACGCAGGTCCAGCAGACGTCGCGTGAGCGTCGTGAGATCCGTCCAGGCCGCTGCGTCGGACCAGTCGAGCCAGGAGACCTCGTTGTCTTGGCAGTAGGCGTTGTTGTTGCCCAGCTGGGTGCGGCCGCGTTCGTCGCCGGCGACGAGCATGGGTACGCCGGTGGACAGCAGCAGCGTCGCCATCATGTTCGCGGCCTGACGGCGCCGCAGCCGGAGGACGTCCTCGTCGCCGGTGTCGCCCTCGGCACCGCAGTTCCAGGACCTGTTGTCGTCCGTGCCGTCGAGGTTCCGCTCGCCGTTGACCCAGTTGTGCTTGTGCCCGTAGCTCACCAGGTCGCGCAGGGTGAAACCGTCGTGTGCGGTCACGAAGTTCACCGAGTTGTACGGCAGGCGTCCGTCGTCGAGGTAGAGGTCGCTCGAGCCCGAGAGCCGGTAGCCGATGTCGCGGACCGATCCCGAGCGGCCTCGCCAGAAGTCCCGCACATGGTCGCGGTACTTGTCGTTCCACTCACACCACGGAGCCGGGAAGGAGCCGACGCTGTAGCCCTCGGCAGTGAGGTCCCAGGGCTCTGCGACCAGCTTCATCCCGCGCAGCACAGGATCCTGGCCGACCGCTGACAGGAACGGGCCGCGGAGGTCGACACCGTCCCTTGTTCGCGCCAGTGCGGGAGCGAGGTCGAAGCGGAAGCCGTCGACGTGCATCTCCGTCGCCCAGTACCGCAGCGAGTCGAGGATCAACATGAGCGCATGCGGAGCCGTCGCGTCGACGGTGTTGCCGCAGCCGGTGACGTCCGCATACGTGCCCTGCACGTGGCGGTAGTAGTCGAGGTCGCCGTACCCGCGGAACGCGAGGGTAGGTCCGTCCACCGTCCCCTCCGCCGTGTGGTTGTAGACCACGTCGAGGATCACCTCGATGCCGGCAGCGTGCAGGTTCCGCACCATCTCCTTGAACTCGCGCACCTGCTCCCCGTGCTGCCCTCCCGCGGCGTAGGTGTTGTGCGGAGCGAAGAAGCCGATCGTGTTGTAGCCCCAGTAGTTCGTCAGCCCGCGTCGGGTCACCTCCGGCTCGGTGACGAACTGGTGCACCGGAAGCAGCTCGACGGAGGTGACACCGAGACGTCGCAGATGCTCGACCACGGCGCGGTGTCCGAGTCCTGAGTACGTGCCGCGCAGCTCCTCGGGCACGTCAGGATGCTGCTGGGTGTAGCCCTTGACATGCATCTCGTAGATCACCGTGTCGGACCACGGGACCAGCGGCCTGCGGTCGCCGCCCCAGTCGAAGGCGTGGTCGACCACGACCGACCTCGGCACGAATGCCGCGGAGTCCCGCGCCGCGAGTGTCAGCTCGCGAGGGTCGTAGCCGCCGCTGACGGCGTGTGCGTAGGGGTCGAGCAGGAGCTTGGCGGGGTTGAACCGTAGACCCCTCGTCGGGTCCCACGGCCCGTGGGCACGGAAGCCGTACTCCTGGCCGGGACCGACGCCGGGCACCTTGCCGTGCCAGACGCCGAGGGTACGCTCCGTCAGCGGCAGTCTTCTCTCGGCGCCGTCACCGTCGAAAAGGCACAGCTCGACAGCCACGGCATCGCTCGACCAGACGGCGAAGTTCGTGGCAGCGCCGTCGACCTGGGCACCGAGTGGCGCGTGATGACCGGGCCAGACCGGTGGTGTCTCGATCATCGCCCCATCCTGCCGGGTCGACAGGCAGGACGCCCGCGGTCCCCTGTCCACTAGGCTCCACGTCACATGGTCGGCGTATGGCGAGGAGGATCGCGTGGGTGAGTTCGTACGGCTCGAGGTTGAGGACGGCATCGGGACCATTCGCCTCGACCGCCCCAAGATGAACGCGCTCAACGTGCAGGTGCAGGAGGAGATCCGAGCCGCGGCCGTGGAGGCCGGCGAGCACTCCGACGTCCGCGCGGTCGTGGTGTACGGCGGTGAGCGGGTCTTCGCGGCCGGCGCCGACATCAAGGAGATGGAGGAGATGTCCTACACGGACATGGTCGACCGGTCCCGTGACCTGCAGGCCTGTCTGACCGCCGTCGCGCACATCCCCAAGCCGGTCGTCGCCGCGATCACCGGCTACGCGCTCGGTGGTGGGCTCGAGCTCGCGCTGTGCGCCGACGTACGTGTGTGCGCCGACGACGGCAAGGTCGGTCAGCCGGAGATCCTGCTCGGCATCATTCCCGGAGCGGGAGGGACCCAGCGGCTGGCGCGTCTGATCGGCCCGGCCAAGGCCAAGGACGTGATCTTCAGCGGGCGGTTCGTGGAGGCCGAGGAGGCGTTGGCGATGGGCCTGGTCGACCGGAAGGTCCCGGCCGCCGATGTTTACAGCACCGCCCGGGAGTGGGCCGCGCAGTTCGTCGCCGGTCCGTCGTACGCACTGCGGGCCGCCAAGGAGGCGGTCGACCGTGGCCTGGAGGTCGACCTGGACACGGGACTCGAGATCGAGCGGCAGCACTTCGCCGGTCTCTTCGCCACCGAGGACAGGACGACCGGGATGCGTTCGTTCGTCGAGAGCGGTCCCGGGAAGGCGAAGTTCGCCGGTCGCTGAGGCGGGTGCCCACCCGGTCGGCGCCTGTTGTCCACGGCATCGTCGTGACCTCGAGGGCGGACAGGCGTTGTAGAGCGTGAGCGGGCATACTTCTCAGTAGAAAGGGTGAAGGGAGATGGCCTCAGTGGCGGATGACACCACGGACAAGGCGGCGGCGACATCCACGAACGGCGGGAGCGCGAAGAAGCCCCGGCGCCGCGGCCCGTCCGCCAAGACGGTCGCCAGACAGGCGAAGGCGGGTACGGACGCCGTACGCTCGCGTATCGCCTCGCTGGTGTGGATCATCGCCGTGGTCTGCGCCGCCATCCTCGCGATCGGTGCCCTGCTGGTC
>JBOHDD010000489.1:0-7188 GCA_050699155.1 Nocardioidaceae bacterium | reverse complement strand
TGGTGGAGGCCTTCGAGGTGCACAGGGTCAACCCCAACCCTGCGCGCTTCGACCTGAAGAAGTGCGAGGCCATCAACGCGACGCACCTTCGTGCCCTGCCCGTCGCCGAGCTCGCGGACAGGATGGTGCCCTACCTGAGGGCGGCCAGGTTGCTCGGCTCCGAGGTCACAGCCGCCGAGCGGCAGCTGCTGGTGGCGGCCGCGCCTCTGGTGCAGGAGCGGATGACCGTGCTGGGTGAGTCCGTGGCGATGCTGGGTTTCCTGTTCGTCGACGACGACGTGTTCCAGCTCGACCGCGACGATGCCGAGAAGGTGCTCACCGAAGAGGGCCTTGCGGTGGTGAAGGCGTCCCACTCGGCGCTCGAGCCGCTGTCGGACTGGTCCACCGGGGCGATCGAGGGTGCACTTCGCAACGCCCTGGTGGAGGAGATGGGGCTCAAGCCACGGCACGCCTTCGGCCCGGTTCGCGTCGCGGTGACCGGTCGCCGCGTGTCGCCTCCACTGTTCGAGTCGCTCGAGCTGCTGGGCCGCCGAAGGTCGCTGCAGCGTCTTGCGGCGGCGAGCGGCTGACGGGCCGAGATGAGCGATCCGGGCCCTGTGGTGCCGGCGTACCCGCACGCCGAGCCCGAGCCTTATCACCGCATCCTGCGGACCTGGACCTACCGTCCGTGGCGGGTGGTCGTCGGTGTGCTCCTCACGCTGGCGCTCGGACTGCTGGTCGCCCCGTTGCTGATGCTGCTCGTGGTGAGCCTGGGTGTGGAGCTCCTCGGGATCGGCTCCGCCGCCGACCTACTCGAGGGGCTCGGGCTGGGTACGGCGTTCAGTCCGCCGGCGCTGCTGGTGATCAACCTGTCCCTTGCGGCCCTGATCCCGATCACCTGGCTGACGGTGCGCTACCTGCACAACCTGCGGCCGCGTTGGCTCGGCTCGGTGCGCCCGGGGTTGCGCTGGGGCCTGATGGCGCGGTGTTTCGCAGTGGCGCTGCTGGCCACTCTGCTCGCCGTGGCACTGTCCTCGGTGCTGCTGCCGGAGGACCTCACGCCCGTGGGTGGCGGTGGTGCCCGGCAGAGCATCGGCACCACGACCGCCTACCTCGTGATCATCGCCGTCACCTCACCTCTGCAGTCGGCGGGGGAGGAGTACTTCTTCCGCGGCTACCTGCTGCAGGCATTCGGTGCCCTGGTCCGGGCACCGTGGTTCACGCTGGTGTGCACGTCTCTGTTGTTCGCCGTCGCGCACGGCTCGCAGAACCTGCCGCTGTTCGTGGACCGGTTCGCGTTCGGCCTGGTCGCGGGTGGGCTCGTGCTCTTCACCGGTGGGCTCGAGGCAGGGATCGCGATGCACATCGTGAACAACGTCGTCGTGCTGGCACTCGCGGCGGCAAGTGGGGCACTTCCTCAGGCCCTGGGTACGTCGGAGGCCAGCTGGAGCCTGGTGGTCTTCGACCTCGGCCAGTTCGCGATCTACGCGGGCATGGTGGTCTGGATGTGCCGTCGTGCACGTCCGGGATCGAGGACTCCCGGACCTCCCGTCGCCGCGGAGCAGACCTGACCCGAGCCTGTTTTGGCGCGCTGCAGGCGCTCGGGTATCCTCGTGCGGCGGCTTGCGAGGAGCCGTTGGACTCCATGGGGTATGGGGTAATTGGCAGCCCGACTGATTCTGGTTCAGTTAGTCTAGGTTCGAGTCCTAGTACCCCAGCGATTGGCCGCAACCGGCAAGCCTCCGGTAGTGTCCAGTCCTCGCGGCCCCGTTGTGTAGTGGCCTAGCACGCCGCCCTCTCAAGGCGGTAGCGCGGGTTCGAATCCCGTCGGGGCTACATCATGTGACGTCTCGAGACACCGTCGACCGGTGTCTCGGGACGTCGTTCGTCCCTCCGCCGGTGAGCAAGTCCGATTCCCGCGAGATGCTGTCGTACCCATGAGGGAAGATGGTGGGCGTGTCCGTGACCGCCGCCCACAGCCGACTCGCCCTGTCGACCGCGCTCGACGGTGAACGCTGCTACCGCGCGGTGCGCAGCCGTGACCGACGCTTCGACGGCGTCTTCTACACAGCGGTGCGCACCACCGGCATCTACTGCCGCCCGTCCTGTCCGGCCGTCACGCCGCTGCGCACCAACGTGGAGTTCTACGGCACCGCCGCCGCGGCACAGTCCGCGGGCTTCCGAGCATGCCGGCGTTGCATCCCCGATGCGACTCCTGGCTCCCCCGAGTGGGATGTCCGTGGCGACGTGGTCGGCCGGGCGATGGGGCTGATCAACGACGGTGTCGTAGAGCGCAGCGGCGTGGAGGGGCTCGCCGCACGGCTGGGCTACACCAGCCGGCACCTGGGTCGGGTGCTGAACCAGGAGGTCGGTGCCGGGCCGTTGGCGCTGGCACGCGCACGTCGGGCGCAGACGGCGCGGATCCTGATCGAGACCACGACGATGTCCCTGGTCGACGTCGCCTTCGCGGCGGGGTTCACCAGCGTGCGGCAGTTCAACGACACGGTCCGTGAGGTCTACGGCACGACGCCGACCCGGCTCCGGCACGGGACCCGCCGCGACCGCGGAGCCACCGGCGCGTTGCAGCTGCGGCTGGCGGTGCGTCAGCCCTTCGACAGTGCGACGATGCTGGGGTTCCTCGCCGACCGTGCAGTCCCCGGGGTCGAGCACGTGCAGGACGGTGTCTACTCGCGGTCCCTGCGGATGCCGAACGGTCACGCCGTCGTGTCTCTCGAACCCACCCCCTCCGCCGTCCACGCATCCCTCGTGATCAGCGACCTGCGTGACGTCACGACGGCGGTCGAGCGGTGCCGTCGGCTGTTCGACCTCGATGCCGACCCGCAGGCCGTCGAGGCCGTGCTCGGCGACGACCCTGCGATCGGCCGCCTGGTGCGCGAGCGACCTGGGGTTCGCGTGCCCGGTCATGTCGAAGGCGCCGAGCTCGCGGTCCGCGCGGTGATCGGACAGCAGATCTCCGTTGCGGGCGCCCGCACGGTCGCCGCCCGGCTGGTCAGTGCGTACGGCGACGCGCTGGACTCCCACGTCGACGGCGTCGGCCGGCTCTTCCCGTCGCCCGAGCGCCTTGCCGCGGTCGACCCCGACGCGTTACCGATGCCTCGCGCACGAGGGCGCGCGATCGTGGCGCTGTGCGAGGCGATCGCGAGCGGAGCCGTGGTCCTGGACAGGTCGGCCGACCGCGGCACGGTGCGCGAGGCGCTGGTCGCCGTACCCGGCATCGGGCCGTGGACGGCCGACTACATCGCGATGCGCGCCCTGGGGGATCCCGATGTGATGCTGGAGACCGACCTGGGAGTGAAGCACGCCTGCCGCTCGCTCGGCATCGACCCGGGCGACCTGGCGGGGCTCGCACAGCGGTGGCGGCCGTGGCGGTCCTACGCCCTGATGCAGATGTGGACCTCGGTGACGAAGGAGAGCCGATGACTGCCTGGACACAGATGGAGAGCCCGATCGGCACCCTGTGCCTGGTCACCGACGGCCGAGCCGTCACCGGGATCCGCTTCGACGCCGACGGTGACCCAGGTGGTCGGCGCGACGACACCCATCGGGTGCTGGTCGACGCGCGGACCCAGCTCGACGCCTACTTCGCCGGCGACCTCGAGGAGTTCGACCTGCCGCTGTCGCCGTCCGGCACACAGTTCCAGCGTCGGGTCTGGCAGGCGCTGACCGAGATCGGCTACGGCCATACGGCCACCTACGGTCAGATCGCGCAACGGCTTGGGCTGGTGCCTGGCGCGTCCCGCGCAGTGGGCCTCGCCAACGGGCGCAACCCCATCCCGGTGGTGATCCCGTGCCACCGTGTCATCGGCAGCAACGGCAAGCTTGTCGGTTACGGCGGAGGCATCGACCGCAAGAGGGCGCTGCTCAACCTGGAGTCGGCCGCGCTCTTCTGACCCGTCGCCTGGCCAGGCGACGACTGGACACGTCCTCGTGTGCCAGCCGCCGCAGGGCGAGCAGGAGCGGCTCGTACAGCACGGTCCCGATCACGGCGTACTCCACGGCGTCCTCGGCCGCCTCCGTCGGTACGCCGCCGACGTCGTTGCGGGCCACCAGTGCTGCCGCGTCGGCGTAGGCGTCGAGTGTCTCGACAGTAGGAGCGAGGTCGAGCCGGTCGAGCGCGTCGAACGCCACCGCGAGCGCATCACGGTTCCTGCTGTCCGCGGCCACCCGCCAGCCACGCTGTCGCAGCAGAGTGTCGACCGTCTTCCGCGCGGCATCCGACGCGGAACCCGTCGGTGCCAGGGCGTTGTGCGCAGCCCCGATGGTGTGATGGAGGTCCGCGTCCTCGTCGTCGACCGCGGCCAGGATCGTACGGACCGCGTCGAGCCGGAGCCCGCCCACGTCCACCAGTGCACGGATCAGCCTCAGGCGACGCAGGTGTGAGTCGTCGTACGTCGATCGGGTCGCACTGGTCGGGACTCCCGGAGCAAGCAGCCCCTCACGCAGGTAGTACTTCACGGTCGCGACCGGGACATGGCTCCTGGTCGACAGCTCTGACATCTGCACGGCAACCACCTTGACATTGGATAGTGCTACTCGCCAATATTGGAGAGTAGCACTATCCAATGAGGAGGATGGCATGGCGCGCGAACTGCACAGGGGCCGGCGCACCGCGGCGTACGAGGGGGACGTCGTGGTGTTCCTGATCGGCTTCCGGGTGAACAAGCTCCGGGGGGTGCGATCCTGGCTGCCGGTGATGCTGGCGATGCCGCCGATGCTTCGCGAGCTCGAGCAGGACCCGGACAGCGGCCTGCTGGGCTATCGGATGTTCTTCGGCCTGCGAGAGGCGACCCTCGTGCAGTACTGGTCGAGCGTCGACAAGCTGCAGGGCTTCGCCAACGACCCGCAGCGCACCCACAGACCAGCCTGGATCCGCTACTTCCGCAGTTCCTACAAGGACGGGGCCACCGGCATCTGGCACGAGACCTATGTGATCCCGGCGGGCTCGTACGAGACGATCTACGGGAACCTTCCCGAGATCGGCCTCGGCGCTGTCGCGGGAGTGGTGCCCGTTGCCGATCGTGGCGAGTCGGCGGCCGCGCGCCTGCAGCACCCGGCGGCCGCTCGATGAGCGAGACCCTGGTGCTCTCCGATGCCGCCATGCGCGTCGCCGGCATCCTGCTGTTGTCGGTGGTCGCCATCGAGTGGGGCGGGACGTTCATGTTGCGGATCGTGCGGGGCGGTGTCCCGATGACCGACTTCCAGAAGACGTTCGCGCGCGCGGGTCACGCGCACGCCGGTGTGCTGGTGATCCTGGCGCTGGTCTGCGTGCTCTACGCCGACGCAGCCGCACAGGGGGGCCTGTGGGGCTGGCTGTCGCGCAGCGGGGTCGCGGTTGCCGCGATCCTGATGCCTGCGGGCTTCTTCTTCTCGTCGGTGGGGCCGGGGCGAGAGGAACCCAACCGTCTGGTCTGGCTGGTCTACACCGGCGCGTTGATGCTGGCGGCGGGCGTACTCAGCCTCGGAGCAGGTCTGCTGACGGCCTGAGGTCGCCGGCCGAACGCTCAGTCACCGCCGGAGCGGCGCAGCGACTCACTCAGGCGCTCGGCGGCCGCCATCACCGCCGGTGCGTGCATCCGACCCGGCTGACGGGAGAGACGCTCCAGTGGTCCGGACACGGACACCGCCGCGATCACCTTCCCGGACGGGGACCGCACGGGCGCCGAGACCGAGGCGACGCCGGGCTCGCGCTCGCCGACGCTCTGTGCCCATCCGCGCCGACGGATCGCGGAGAGGGCGGCAGCGGAGAACATCGCGTCCTGGAGGCCGCGGTGCAGCCGCTCTGGGTCCTCCCAGGCCAGCAGGATCTGTGCGGCCGAGCCCGCCTGCATCGTGAGCTGGCTGCCGACGGGGATCGTGTCCCGCAGGCCGGAGGGCCGCTCGGCGGCGGCGACGCAGACCCGGAACTCTCCCTGCCGGCGGAAGAGCTGCGCGGACTCACCGGTGATGTCGCGCAGTCGCGCGAGCACCGGTCCCGCGGCGGCGAGCAGTCGGTCCTCGCCGGCGGCCGAGGCGAGCTCGGACAGCCGTGGCCCGAGCATGAACCGGCCCTGCATGTCCCGCGCCACCAGCCGGTGGTGCTCGAGGGCGACCGCCAGCCGGTGTGCCGTCGGCCGGGCGAGTCCGGTGGCCTGGACCAGCGCGGCGAGCGTGGCCGGACCGGACTCCAGGGCAGAAAGTACGACCGCGGCCTTGTCGAGAACGCCGACTCCGCTAGAGTTGTCCATGACTTGATATTGACGTCTCGAATGGCGAGATGCAAGTCTAAGTTCCAAGACATGCCGAGAAGCCGGAGGGCCAGATGGGTCGCACACTCGCCGAGAAGGTGTGGGACGAGCACGTCGTACGACGGGCGGAGGGCGAGCCCGACCTGCTCTTCATCGACCTGCACCTCATCCACGAGGTCACCAGCCCGCAGGCCTTCGAGGGTCTGCGACTCGCCGGGCGTTCCGTACGTCGTACCGACCTCACGCTGGCGACCGAGGACCACAACGTCCCGACGCTGGACCTCGACAAGCCGATCGCCGACCCCGTGTCGCGTACCCAGGTGGAGACGCTGCGGCGCAACTGTGAGGAGAACGGCATCCGGCTGCACTCCCTCGGCGACGCCGAGCAGGGCATCGTGCACATCATCGGGCCGCAGCTGGGGCTCACACAGCCGGGCACCACGGTCGTGTGCGGCGACTCGCACACCTCGACCCACGGGGCGTTCGGCGCGCTGGCGTTCGGCATCGGGACCAGCGAGGTCGAGCACGTGCTGGCGACACAGGCGCTGCCGCAGGCCCGACCCAGGACGATGGCGGTCACCGTCGACGGCCGGCTGCCCGAGGGCAGCACGGCCAAGGACCTGGTCCTCACGCTCATCGCCAAGGTCGGGACCGGCGGTGGTCAGGGATACGTCGTCGAGTACCGCGGGGAAGCCATCCGGGAGCTGTCGATGGAGGCCCGGATGACGATCTGCAACATGTCGATCGAGTGGGGCGCCAAGGCTGGGATGATCGCACCGGACCAGGTCACCTTCGACTACCTGGAGGGCCGTCCACACGCACCCACCGGGGACGGGTGGACCGCGGCCGTCGAGCACTGGAAGAGCCTGACCACCGACGAGGACGCCGTCTTCGACAGGGAGGTCGTTCTCGAGGGCTCCGAGGTCACACCGTTCGTCACCTGGGGGACCAACCCCGGCCAGGG
>JBOHDD010000488.1:0-7787 GCA_050699155.1 Nocardioidaceae bacterium | reverse complement strand
GTGTGGGGCCTTCCCACGGCACACACACCTCGGGAAGGCCCCGTAACACCCGGTTACATGGCGCGTGGGCGACGGGGACGGGGGACGGGGTCGGGCACGATGGGCCTCGTGGACGCACCGCAGATCGTCGTGGACGCGGCCAACGTCATCGGTTCTCGACCGGACGGCTGGTGGCGCGACCGCGCGGGCGCGGCGGAGCGGCTGCTGGCCGAGCTGCGCCGGCGACACATCGCGGACGAGGCCGAGGTGACCGTCGTGCTCGAGGGGGCGGCGCGCGCCGGCGCCGAGGTGGGCAGCGCGGACGGACTAAGCGTCGTACACGCCGCCGGCTCCGGCGACGACGCGATCGTCGACCTGGTCGCCGCCGCCGTGCACGAGGCCCCGGACCGCCCGGTGATCGTGGTGACGGCAGACCGAGAGCTACGCCACCGCGTGGAGGTGCTCGGCGCACAGACACAGGGACCTCGATGGCTGTTCCACCGCCTCGACGGGACCTGCTGACACACACATCGTGTCCGCAGTGCGCGATACCGTTGAGGTGTGCGGGGTGATCGGGTGGAGATCGTCATCGATGCAGGCGGGGAGGTCCGCACCTACGAGGTCGTCGCCACCCGCAACGGCCGACGGGTCGAGATCAACACCGGGCGCGGAGTCGTCGAGGTGACCGAGGTGACGCGCGGCGGGACCGCGGTGCGCACCGCCCGCTTCATGGCCAACCGGATCCTGGCGCTGGTCGAGCACCCGGCGACGGACCGCAACATCGCACAGGACGTCATCGGGCCGGCGAGCCACCCTCCGGTCTGACAGGCCCTGACCTCATGCGAAGGGGGTGACCGGCCGCTCCTGGAGCATGCCGTCGAGGTACACGTCGACCCGCTCGTCGTAGAACGCGACGAGTCCGGCGATCTTCTGGCTCTCCGGTGTCGGCGCGCGGTAGGTCCACAAGAGGCCGGGATGCACGACGCCGTCCACCTCGAGCGACCACCACGTCGCCGTACCCTTGTACGGGCAGTGGCTGACCCTGTCGGTCGGGTGCAGCAGGTCGGTGCGCACGTCGCTGATCGGCAGGTAGTAGCGCGGCGGCAGGCCCGTCTCGAACAGGATCCGCGGCTGCCTCGACTCGGCCACCGTCCGGCCGTCGACATCGATGCGGACGTGCCGCGAGCTGGCGAGGATGTCGATGCGCTTATACGGGTCGCGCGGATGCACGTACACCGGCTCGTCCTCCTCCAGCCACTCGTCCATCGCTCGCCACTCGACGCGCACCAGGTCATCGAGCTCGGGGGCAGCGCGGTCGGCAAAGGCCAGCGCCGCACCCGGGAGCGTCCGCCCGGCCACGTGTACGTCGTACACGCCCGCCTCGCCCGAGCCGGTCCGGTCGGTCCGGCCGGTGTCACTGAGCTCTGCCAGCACGTCCTCACGCGGCACGAAGTACGTCGGGTAGTAGGGGTGCTCCCAGACCAGCCTCGCCGCCCGGGTGTCCAGTACGGGCACCCCCGCCACAAGGGCACGCACCCGCTTCGGTGATCGCTCCACCCTGGTCATGCCGGCCTCCTCGCTCGGTGTGCGCCTACCTGACCGAACGCCGCCCGAGCGGAGAAACTTCCGCGATTGCGCTGGGGGCCACGGGTGGGCCAGGGTGGCACACAGTCAGGGTCCAGTTTGAATACAACGTGCGTGGGAGGTAACGCCATGAACCCGCGGCCGAGTCTGCTGGTCCTCGACGACCACGAGGGACGGATCGAGGCCGCACCCGGTACCGACCGGTTGCGCAGGCTGGCCGACGTCCGGATTCTTCGCACCGCGCTCGCCGACGTACCCGACAGCGAGCTGGCGGATGTCTCAGTGCTGCTCGCGATCCGGGAGCGCACCCGGCTCGACGCGGCGACACTCGCCCGGTTCCCGGCACTCGAGCTCATCCTGCAGACCGGCGGCCACGCCTACCACCTCGACACGGAGGCCGCGAGCAGGCGTGGGCTCGTGGTCGCGCTCCAGCGCCGCGGGACCGCGGGACGGGCAGCGGTCCCGGAGCTGACCTTCGCCCTGATGATCTCCGCGCTGCGGCTGATGCAGCGGGCCGACCGCGCCCTGACCCATGGCCAATGGCCTGCGCTGATCGGCCGGTGCCTGTTCGGACGTCAGCTCGGGCTGCTCGGGGTCGGGCGGTACGGCGCCCGGGTCGCGCGCATCGCCGAGGCCTTCGGCATGCGGGTGGTCGCGTGGGCGAGACCGGGCGGACCGATAGCGGCTCAGCGTGCCGACCGCGTCCCCCGCGTCGGCCTCGACGAGCTGCTCGCGACCTCCGACGTGGTCTCGGTGCACCTGCGCCTTTCGGAGGAGTCCCGAGGGCTGCTGGATGCGGAGCGGCTACGCGGGTGCAAGCCCGGTGCGGTGCTCGTCAACACCGCCCGCGGAGCGATCATCGACGAGGCCGCACTGGTCGACGTACTCCGCGAAGGGCCGCTCGCGGCCGCCGCCCTCGACGTCTTCACCGAGGAGCCGTTGCCCGCGGACTCACCGCTGCGTTCGCTGCCGAACGTCGTCTTGACCCCACACGTCGGCTGGACGGTCGAGGAGGTCTTCGACGAGTTCGCCTCGATCGCGGCCGACCAGCTCGAGCAGTACCTCGACGGGCAGCTCGACCCGTCCGAGCTCCTGGATCCATGAGGGGTCGATCCCACGCCCTGCTGCTGCTCGCGGGCGGTGCCGCGGGCGCCCTGGTGCTCACCGTCCTGCAGATCCCCGCAGGCACGTTGATCGGCGCGGTGGTGGGCAGCGCTCTGGCCAGTCGCCTCCCCTGGGCACCGGTGTCCTCGGGTGGACTGCCCACTCCGGTCCGGACCGTCGGGCTGGTGCTGCTCGGTTGCGCGGCCGGGGTCAACCTCGACCTGGAGACGCTGCAGACGCTCGCCCGGATCGCCGTGCCCCTGGTCGCCTCGGTCCTCGCGCTGCTGTTGCTCAACCTCGCCCTGGCCGCCGTGCTGGTACGCCGGTACGGCATCGACCCGCTGACTGCGGCACTGGCCTGCGCACCGGGAGGTATCAGCGAGGTCAGCATCACCGCAAGCCAGATGGGTGCGCAGATGGGAGTCGTCCTGGCGGTGCACACGGTGCGGGTGCTTGCCGTGGTCCTGCTGGTGCTGCCGTCGTTGATCGCCGTCCTGGGGACGTCGTGACGCCGGCGGCGATGGCTCTGCTGCTCGCCGGTGGGGTCCTCGGCGCCGGAACCGGCCGGCTGCTGCGGCTGCCGATGTGGCCGATGACCGGAGCACTCCTCGGTGCAGCCGTCGTACACAACCTCGCGGGCGGGGCGACGAACGTCCCGGCCGGGTGGAGCATCCTCGCGCAGGTGCTGGTGGGTGCGGCCGTCGGTGCCACCATCACACCTGGGGTGGTAGCGCAGTTCCGCGCGGTGCTGCTGCCCGGGCTGCTGGCCGTCGTGTCGATGATCGGCGTCGGGATCGTGTGCGGGCTCGGCATCGCGGCCACCGGCCAGGTCGACTCGGTCGCCGCCGTGTTCGGGATGGTGCCCGGCGGAGTGGGCGAGATGGTCGCGGCGGCCACCGCGTTGAACGGCGACAGCGCGCTGGTGGCCGGGATGCACGTGACCCGGCTGGTGCTTGTGCTGGGCACGCTGCCGCTGGTGATCGGCTGGACGGTGCGGCTGGCCGGGGGACGCGGCGACGAGGGCTGAACCGGTGAGGCGGACCGGTCAGCTGCCGAGCAGCGCCGAGAGCCGGATCTCGCGGGCCTTGTGCATATGCGCCTTGGCGGCCGCCTCCGCCGCCGGACCATCGCGCCTCTCGATCGCGCGCACCACGGCGTCGTGCTCGGCCAGCACCTCCGCGGCACGGCCGTGATGGGCGAACGTGGACACCGGGAGCCGGCGCACCGCATGCTCGACCTGCCCCAGGAACCGATCCAGGTAGCTGTTCGCCGACCCTTCCCGCAGTGCCCGGTGCCACTCCAGGTTGAGCCGGGCCATCTCCGGCACGTCGCCGGCCTCGGCCGCACGACGCATCCGCTCCCCGACCCCGTCGAGCCTGCCCACCAGCCCGGGCGGGCACCGGGTGGCCGCCAGCCGGGCGGCTAGCCCCTCCAGGTCCTCGCGTACGACGTACAGTGCGAGCACGTCCTCCAACGACAGCGGTGCCACCACGGTGCCGTGGTGGGCCGTCTTGACGGCCAGCCCCTCGTCGGCGAGTCGCCGCAGCGCCTCCCGCACGGGAGTCCGGCTGACCTCGAAGGTGCCGGCGATCTCGTCCTCCCGAAGCCACGCGGCGGGTGCCAGCACCCCGTCCAGGATCGCCTCGCGCAGAGCGTCGGTGACGGCGTCCGTGGTGCGCCCGCGCAGGGTGCCCGACCCGAGGTACCCGGCCAGGGCCGGCCGCGCGTCAGCCGGAGTTGCATTCACCGCTGCACGATAACCGGATGAGCCGGGTTGCGGCCACGCTGGGTACAGTTCGCCCAGGATTGAATACAACATGGATGCAGGGAGCACGATGGGCATGCCCGATCGCAGAGTGGTCGTCGTCGGGGGAGGAAACGCCGCCCTCTGCGCCGCCCTGGCCGCACGCGAGGAGGGTGCCGAGGTGGTCGTGCTCGAGCGCGCGCCGCGGCGGCTGTGTGGTGGCAACACGGCGTTCACCGCGGGGGCGATGCGGGTCGCCTACGACGGGGTCGACGACCTCCGCCGGCTGATGCCCGACCTCACCGACGACGAGGTCGCGGTCACCGACTTCGGCAGCTACCCGACCACGGACTTCCTCGAGGACCTGGCGCGCGTCACCGAGTACCGCACCGACCCGGACCTGGCGTCCCTGCTGGCTGAGAGGAGCCTCCCGACACTGCTGTGGATGCGCGACCTGGGCGTGCGCTTCGTGCCGATCTACGGCCGTCAGGCATTCAAGGTGGACGGCAGGTTCACCTTCTGGGGCGGGCTCACGGTCGAGGTCTCCGGGGGCGGACCCGGCCTCGTCGACTTCCTGACGAAGGCGGCCGAGCGGGCCGGCGTGCGCATCGAGTACGACGCTCGTGCCACGTCGCTGATGCATGACGACGACGGCGTGCACGGCGTCGTACTCCGGCAGCACGGGCAGACCCGCGAGGAGCGGGCCGACGCCGTGGTGCTGGCCTGTGGTGGGTTCCAGGCCAGCGCCGAGATGCGTGCGCGCTATCTCGGACCCGGATGGGATCTGGCCAAGGTGCGCGGCACGATGTACGACACCGGCGACGGTATCCGGATGGGCCTGGAGGCCGGTGCGAGCCCGGCAGGGAACTGGTCAGGGTGTCACGCCGTTGGCTGGGAGATGAACGCTCCGGAGTTCGGTGACCTGGCCGTCGGCGACCACTTCCAGAAGCACAGCTACCCGTGGGGCGTCATGGTCAACGCCGAGGGGCGGCGCTTCGTCGACGAGGGCGCCGACTTCCGCAACTACACCTACGCCAAGTACGGCCGCCGGATCCTGGAGCAGTCCGGCCATTTCGCCTGGCAGGTCTTCGACCGGAAGGTCGCGCACCTGCTGCGCGACGAGTACCGCATCCGCCAGGTCACCAAGGTGACGGCGGCGACACTGGACGAGCTGGCCGGCCGGCTCGACGGCGTGGACGCGGCAGCGTTCCTGGAAGAGATGGACCGGTACAACGCCGCCGTCGACACCGACACGGCGTTCAACCCCAACGTGAAGGACGGTCGACGCACCCACGGCCTCGGTGTCGACAAGACCAACTGGGCGAACCGTGTCGACGAGGCGCCGTTCGAGGCGTACGCCGTCACCTGTGGCATCACGTTCACCTTCGGCGGGCTGCGCATCGACACGGGAGCGCAGGTGCTCGACACGGACATGCGGGCGATCCCCGGTCTCTACGCCGCTGGCGAGCTTGTCGGCGGGATCTTCTACCTCAACTACCCCGGTGGAAGCGGCCTGACGAACGGCTCGGTCTTCGGCAGGATCGCCGGGACGGCGGCCGGCGGCGGCTGAGGCAGGGTCAACGTGCGGTGTCCAGTGGGCGCCGGGGCGGCCGCTGCACGAGGTCGCGAAGGAACATCCTGCGGGCGACAAGCAACAGGGCAGCGGCGCCGACGAGCATGGCGGCCGCCAGTCGCCAGGCCGTCGGATAGTCCGTCGCCGCGACGAGCAGACCGAACAGCACCGGCCCGGCCGCCCCACCGGCGAAGGCGCCCGCCTGCACCGCCCCCGAGGCGGTCGCCGGGCTGTCGCGCCCGACACGTACGACGGCGAACAGCAACAGCCCGGGCCAGGCCCAGCCGAGGGCGAAGGCGACCAGCGCACCCGCGATGAGGGTGGGGATGGTGCCGAGGGAGAGCACCACCACTCCGACCGCTCCCAACGCGAGGTAGCTGCTGACCACGGGGAGGTTGCGGCCGCGACGTCGGTCCGCCCGGGCGCCGGAGAGCACCCTTGCCAGCACCGAAAGGGCGCTGCCCGCCGCCATCAGCAGCCCCGCGTTCCCGGGACTCAGCCCCACGTGGAACGCCCACGCCGGCAGGAAGGCGCCGAGCGAGTTGAGTCCGCCACTGGCCAGGGTCATCGCGACGAAGCTCACCACCAGCGCACCGCGCGGGGGACGGTCCGGAATCGGCCGGTCGGCCCGAACCCCCGGGCCCGTGCGTGCCATCCGCAGGCCGGCGACCACCACCACGGCACCGGCGACCGCAATGGCACCGAAGGTCCACCGCCAGCCGACGGCGACACCGACCGTCGGCACCGCGAGACCACCGACCAGGATCGCGACCGGCACCGCGGACTGCTTCACCCCGAAGGCCAGGCCCTGACGTCCCGGGCTCACCGAGCGGGCCAGGCTCAGGTTCGCCGTCATCTGCAACGCGGCGTTGGCGACTCCCGCGACCACCAGCATGACGAGGAGTACGACGTAGGACCGCGCGCCCAAGGCGATCGCGGAGGCACTCACCAGCGCCAGCCCGCCGGCGAGAACAGTGCCCCTGCGTCGGCCGAAGCCCTCGATGAACGTGCCGGTGGCGACCGAGGCGAGCGCCGCGGCGCCGAAGAAGGCACTCACCGCCAGGCCGAGCGCCGCCTCACCGAAGTGCAGCTCCTGCCGGATCAGCACCGACTGGGCGCTCAGCAGGAACACCGGGACCGAGCCCAAGGTGGTCATGGCCGCAGCAGCCAGCATGGTCCGCACCGACGCAGTCTAGGTTCTGCGCAGGCGCCACGGCTGTGGCGAGAGTCTCCTCGAGACCGAACGCGGTCGCGACCAGCGCGAGGGCTGCGACGTCGTCGTCGGCCACCGCCTGCCGCAGGAGCAGGGTCGGCCGGTGTGCGACGGCCCCCGCGACGGCGGCGGCCATCCGCGCGAGGTCCTCCTCGGACACCGAGAGGCCGCGGGCGGTGCGCCGGAGCTGGGCGAGGCAGACGCTCTCGACGCGAGCCCGCAGCTCGTTGATCATCGGGCCCGCGCGTCGGGACCTGAGCCCAGCGCAGTAGCCCTCGGCCTGCAGGTCTGTCGCGGTCTCCGCGGCCGCGAGCGCACGGGGGTCCCGAGGCTCATCCGAAGCAGTGTCGGACAGGTCGTCCAGGGTGACCAGGCAGACGCCGGGGACCGCCGCCACAGCCGGCTCGACGTTGCGGGGCAGGGCCAGGTCGACGATGGTCATCGAGCCTTCGCGTCCCTCGACGCACGCACCCACCAGGGCGGCGGTGACCACCCGCCGGCAGGCCGCCGTGGCAACGAAGACGAGGTCGGCGGCCGGCAGCCGCATCGGCAGCTCCTCGAGGGGATGCACCCGCGGTCCATGCGCGGGC
>JBOHDD010000487.1:0-3113 GCA_050699155.1 Nocardioidaceae bacterium | reverse complement strand
GCGCGCGAGGAGCACTTCGTCCAGTCGCTGGCGCGGGGGCTCGCGGTGGTCCGGGTGTTCGGTCCGGAGTCCGCCGCCCTGACGCTGAGCGAGGTGGCGAAGGCGACCGGCCTGACCCGGGCGGCGGCCCGCCGCTTCCTGCTCACCCTGGTCGACCTCGGTTATGTGCGTAGCGACGGCCGCGAGTTCTCGCTCACCCCGCGGGTGCTCGAGCTCGGTTACGCCTACCTGTCCAGCCTGTCCCTCCCGGACCTCGCGGAGCCGCATCTGGAGTGGCTCGTCGCCGAGGTGGGCGAGTCCTCGTCGATGTCGGTGCTCGACGGTGACGATGTCGTCTACGTCGCCCGCGTGCCGACCTCCCGGATCATGACGGTCGCGATCAACGTCGGCACCCGGTTCCCGGCGTACGCCACCTCGATGGGCCGTGTCCTGCTCGCCGGCCTGGACGCGGACGGCCTCGACGCCTACCTGCGGCGCGCGCAGCTACGATCGCTCACCGGCAGCACGGTGGTGGACCGGGACGGGCTGCGCGCCGCCGTCGTGAAGGCACGCGAGCACGGGTGGGCGATGGTCGACCAGGAGCTCGAGGAGGGGCTGCGGTCGGTGGCGGCGCCCGTGCGCGGACGCGACGGTCGGGTGGCGGCCGCGGTCAACGTGTCCGCGCACGTCAGCCGGATCTCGAAGGAGACGGCCAGGAAGCGCCTGGTGCCTGCCCTCCTCGAGGCCGTCCGGCGGATCGAGGCCGACCTTCGGGGATGATGGTGCTCGTGCGCAGTGTGCAGATCCGTGGCGACGACATCCGGCTGGGGCAGTTCCTCAAGCTGGCCGACCTGGTCGACTCCGGCTCCGACGTCAGGCCGCTGGTGGCGGCCGGAGAGGTCAGCGTCAACGGTACGACGGAGACGCGCCGCGGCCGACGGCTCGCCAGAGGTGACGTGGTTGCGCTGGGCGGCGACGAGGTCCGGGTCGGCTGACGCCGGCCCAGCTGCGGTGTCAGCGGACGTTCACCAGGTCGACGACGAAGATGAGTGTCTCTCCCGGGGCGATGACGCCGCCGGCGCCGCGGTCGCCGTACGCCAGGTGCGGCGGGACCACCAGCCGGCGACGGCCACCGACGCGCATCCCGCTGACTCCCTGGTCCCAGCCCTGGATCACGGTGCCGGTGCCGAGCGGGAACTGCAACGGCTCGCCCCGGTTGTACGACGCGTCGAACTCCTCGCCGGTGGAGTACGCCACGCCGACGTAGTGCACGTCGACCACGGAGCCCGCCTTGGCCTCGTCACCGTCGCCGGCGACCAGCTCGGTGACCTCGAGGTCGCCGGGCGGTGGGCCCTCGGGAAAGTCGATGTCCGGTTTCTCGGTCATCGGTGCAGGCTACTGGGCGTGTGACACGTAGTTGGTCAGCTGGTCCCGCTCGAACTCCAGCTCCCCGATGCGCGACTTCACCACGTCGCCGATGCTGATGATGCCGGTGAGCTCGCCGTCGACCAGCACCGGCACGTGCCGGATGCGGTGCTCGGTCATCAGGTGCATCAGGGAGTTGACCGGCTCGCCGGGCTCGCACGTGTGCACCTGCGCGGTCATGATCGCCTCGACCGGCTGGTCGAGCACGTCCGCGCCCTCGGCCAGTCGGCGTACGACGTCGCGCTCGGAGACGATCCCCTGGACCGACTTGCGGTCGGAGGTCACGACGACGGCACCGATGTTGTGCTCGGCGAGAAGGGCCACGAGCTCGCGCACGGTGACCTCGGGCTTGATCGTGACCACGTCGTCACCCTTGACGTGGAGCACCTCACTGATCCGCATCGCCGACCTCCGCGTCTGTCCGGGTACGTCTGCCTGTGTTCAGGCTAATGCCGTTCGGTCGGCGAACGGTACCCGTCGTGCCCGTCGCGGGCCTGCGGCGTGCTTGGATTGGCCGGATGCATGCGGTCCTGGGCATGGCGTGGCTGAGCGTGGTGCTGCTCCTGGACGCCGACGGAGGGCTGTGGCAGCAGCGTGCCCTCGGCGTGGGCACGTGGCTGGTGCTGGCCGGTGCGCTGCGGTGGGAGCCGTCGCTGGTCCGTATGCAGACCGCGGTCGTCGTGGTCTTCGCGACGCTGGTGGAGTACACCTTCTCGCCGTTGCTCGAGGTGTACGTCTACCGCTTCGACAACGTGCCCGCCTATGTCCCGCCCGGGCACGGGCTGGTCTACCTGGCCGCGCTGGCGCTGGGTCGCACGCAGGCCGTGCACCGCAGCCTGCGGACCTGGACATTCGTCGTACTCCTGCTCGGTGGTGCCTACGCGGCGTACGGCCTGTGGTGGGCCGACCGGGTCGACGTGCTCGGTGCGTTCTGGTTCTGCTGCCTGGCCGGGTTCCTCGTCGGCGGACCCTCGCCGGGCCTCTACGTCGGCGCCTTCGTCGTCGTCACCTACCTCGAGGTGGTCGGTACGGCGCTGGGCACCTGGACCTGGCACCCGGTCGACCCGACCGGGCTGGTCCCGATCGGGAACCCGCCCTCGGGGGCTGCCGGTGGCTACGGGTGGTTCGACCTGGTGGCGCTGCTGCTGGCGCCCCGGCTTCTGCGACCCCGTCCGTGGACCCGGTCACTCCGGGTCAGGCTCGGAGCTCTCGTCCGCGCCAGGTGAGGACGAGGGCCGCCGGCGGGAGGACAGGCTGTGCACCTGCCCGCCGTCGCGCGGCGGGTCGTCGGGGTCCCCGTCACCCGACAGGGCGCCGAGGAAGGCCAGAGCCTGGTCGTGCAGCTTGCCGTTGGTGCTGACGGCGTTGCCGCTGTGGGGGCCGGCACGGCCGTCCAGGCCGGTGAACCGGCCACCAGCCTCCTCGACGATCACGGTCAGCGCCGCCATGTCGTAGATCTCGAGCTCGGGCTCGGCGGCGATGTCGACACCACCCTCGGCGACCAGCACGTGCGACCAGAAGTCGCCGTACGCGCGTGTCCGCCAGCACCGCCGGCCGAGGTTGAGCAGGTCCTCGAGGCGGTCGCGCTGCTCCCAGCCGGCCAGCGACGAGTACGAAAGGGACGCGTCGGTGAGGTCGGACACGTCGGACACCTGGCAGGTGTGCGCGTTCATCAGCGAGCGGCCGGTCCGGGCACCGTCGTCCTTGGC
>JBOHDD010000486.1:0-5540 GCA_050699155.1 Nocardioidaceae bacterium | reverse complement strand
CAGGATCACCTGCTGCTCGTCGGAGGTGAGGATGTCGGCCGACTCGGCCATGAAGTGCACGCCGCAGAAGACGATGTACGGCGCGTCCGGGCGCGCCGCCGCCTCCCGTGCCAGCTTGAACGAGTCGCCGGTGACGTCGGCGAACTCGATCACCTCGTCGCGCTGGTAGTGGTGACCGAGCACGAAGAGCCGGTCACCGAGTGCGGCCTTCGCCGTACGCGCTCTCTCGACCAGGCGGGGGTCCGCGGCGGCCGGGAGCTCACCGGAGCACTGCACTCCCCGCTCCGCGTCGGGGTCGGCGCCGCGCCCGAGCACCAGCAACGGCAGGTCTGTTGTCGTCATGACAACATCCTAAGGGGCCCGCCGCCGATTCGCGTCAGAGGAAATGGCCGGATGGGACGTAGGGCATCGGCGGCTTCATGTGCCGCAGCGCGACGTACCCGCTGTTGGACACCCGCAGGCCGGCCGCCAGACCCACGTCGAGCGCCCACTCCTGCTCCCCGGTGAGGAAGTCCACGCCGGTCGACCTGTCGCCCGCGGACGCCAGCGCCTCCCAGAGCAGCATCTGGGCGGTACGCCGGTTGGACGCGGCCAGCAGCGAGACGCCCCCGTCGCCACGGACGTAGCAGTAGCCCGAGCCCTTGGGCCGGTCCACGACCACCAGCCGCAGCTGCCGCACCAGCACCTCGTGGTCGACGCCGTGCGCGGAGCCGCGGGTCAGCCGGTCCAGCGAGTTCAGCAGGTCGATGTCGGCCGCGGACCCCTCGCGCAGGTGCTCGGTCACCGGCAGCGTCGACCGGTCCACCTCGCCCCACAGCTGCATCGCCGGGTGCAGCGTGAACCCCGCCTGCCGGTAGCGCCTGGCGGCCCGCGGGTCTGCCGAGGAGCAGATGATGCCCCGCAGGCAGCCCTCGCTGTAGTGCAGGGCGGCGTCGAGCACTGCCCGGCCGGCACCGGCGCCCTGCCCGCGCGGATGCACCGCGAGCGCCGACAGCCCCCACAGGCCCTCCCGCCGCAGCGACATCGAGACGCCGAGCAGACCGTCGTCGTCCTCCACCACCCAGCAGCCCGGCCCGTCGTGCCGCACGAGGTGCGAGGCCCGCTGCCGCCAGAGGGCGGACCGCTCCGGCGCACGCCGCTCCGGAGGCGGCCTGTCGGCGGTCACGGTGCGCATGTCGAGCTGGTAGAACGTCTCGTCGGTCAGCCGCTCGACGGCGTCGACGTCGTCGGCCCGCATCGGTCGCACCAGCACGCGCTCAACGTACCCGGACGCGCACCCAGCGCCGGTGCCCGCCAGGATGGGTCCCATGCGCCTGGTCATCGCCCCAGACAAGTTCGCCGGCACGCTCACCGCGATCGAGGCCGCCGACGCTATCGCCGAGGGGTGGCTGAGGCATGCCCCCGACGACGAGATCGTGCGGGTGCCGATGGCCGACGGCGGGCCGGGGTTCTGTGATGTGCTGCACACCAGCCTGGGCGGCCGGCTGCTGGCGGTCACCGTCACCGGTCCGTACGGCGACCCGGTGCCCGGCACCGTCCTGGTGGTGGGCGACACGGCGTACGTCGAGTCCGCACAGGCCTGCGGCCTGCATCTGACACCGCGCGACAAGCGCGACCCCGAGCGCGCGACCTCCCAGGGCGTTGGCGAGCTGCTGGCCGCGGCCGTCGACGCCGGTGCGAGGCGGATCATGGTCGGTCTCGGCGGGTCCGCCACCAACGACGCCGGTGCCGGGATGCTGGCGGCGCTCGGCGCGCGCGGTGACGCCGTACTCACCGAGGGGCCGAGCGGTCTCGCCGGGGTCACCAGCGTCGACCTGGACGTCGCGCGCGCCCGGATGGGTGACGTGGCGCTGGTCTCGGCCAGTGATGTGGACAACCCGCTGCTGGGGCTGACCGGTGCGACCAACGTCTACGGTCCGCAGAAGGGTGTGCCGGAGGAGCGCAAGCAGGCGCTGGACGCGGCGCTGTCGGAGTTCGCGGACGCCACGGATCGGCGTACAGCGGACAAGAAGGGCGCCGGGGCGGCCGGTGGGCTGGGGTTCGGCCTGCTGCTGCTGGGCGGCTCGCGCACCCCGGGCGTTGACCTGGTCGCCGAGGCGGTCGGACTGGCCGAGCACGCCGGGAGTGCGGATCTCGTGGTCACCGGCGAGGGCGCCTTCGACTTCCAGTCGCGGTCGGGCAAGGTCGCCTACGGGGTCGCCAGTGTGGCGGGTGCGGCGCTGCGGCCGTGCATCGCGCTGGCTGGCCAGGTGCTGGTCGGGTCGCGGGAGATGCGCGCGATGGGCGTGGAGTCGGCGTACTCCATGGTCGACCTGGTGGGGGAGGAGGCCGCCCTCGGGCAGCCGCGGGAGAGCCTCACCCGCCTCGCCGAGCGGGTCGCGCGCACCTGGTCACGGCGGCGTTGACGGGCCGCGGAGTGCCCGTGTGGGTGAGTCCGGGCGCCCGAGCGCGTACGATGGGGAATGAATTCGGTGAGGTGCCGGGTTGTGAGTGATGACAACGAAGCACCCATCGGCGCACGCTCAGACTTGGGAGACACGCAATGACGGTTCAGGGCGAAGCCCAGACCCAGGCCATCGGGGTCCACCTGTCCGACACCGCCGCCAGCAAGGTCAAGAGCCTGCTGGAGCAGGAGGGGCGCGACGACCTTCAGCTGCGCATCGCGGTGCAGCCCGGTGGCTGCTCCGGCCTGCGCTACCAGCTGTTCTTCGACGAGCGTCACCTCGACGGCGACACCGTGGCGGACTTCAACGGCGTGTCCGTGGTCGTGGACCGCATGAGCACGCCGTACCTGAACGGCGCCACGATCGACTTCGTGGACACGATCGAGAAGCAGGGGTTCACCATCGACAACCCCACGGCCACGGGTTCGTGCGCCTGCGGCGACTCGTTCCACTGAGTTTCCCGCCCAACGAGCTCCTCAGCAGCGCCCCCGGCCCACCAGGCCGGGGGCGCTGTCGCGTGCCCCGGGCCCCGGCCCATGGGGCCTGACCAGACGCCATGTAACCGGGTGTTACGGGGGCTTCCCAAGGATCCTGCGCCTCGGGAACCCCCTAGACGCCTTGGGGAGCAGGGAGCAACTGTCGCCACTACGAGCAAAAGTCCACATAGTGAGACCGTGCACAAGTTTGCCCTCTCGGCAGAGGGAGCGGAGCGGAGGGGAGGGAGCCAGCAAACGGTCGCGGCGGGGCCGGTGACCGTCAGTCGAGGTGGAAGTGGACGTCGGCGGCCTCGACGGCGGCGGCGGGGATGACCGGCTCGTGTGCCGGCGGTACGGCGTCGGGGCGGGTCGTGGCGGCGACCGCGGTCAGGCGCGGGTAGCGGCCCATGATCACGGCGCAGTCGTCCCACAGCTCGGCCCAGGTCGGCTGCTCCTCTGACGCCACCGGCCGCGCGAGCGGCTTCGGGATGGTCGCTGCCATCTCAGCTCCTCCGGGCCCACGGGCACATCCGGCGTATCCGGCTCTCTCACCGTAGGACCGCGCGCGCGGGTGTCACCAGAGGTACGCATCGGTAGTCTTTGCACGCACCCCGACCCCCGACCAGCGGAGCTCTTCGTGTCCATCCTCGTGACCGGATCCATCGCGACCGACCATCTGATGCAGTTCCCCGGCAAGTTCGCCGACTCCCTGATGGTCGAGCAGATCGACCGACTCACCCTCTCGTTCCTGGTCGAGGACCTGGAGATCCGCCGTGGAGGCTGCGCCGCCAACATCGCGTTCGGCATGGCGTGCCTGGGCCTGAAGCCGATCCTGGTCGGCGCGGTCGGTGAGGACTTCGTCGACTACCGCTCGTGGCTGGAGCGGCACGGCGTCGACTGCGACTCGGTGCATGTGTCCCTGACCAAGCACACCGCCCGGTTCGTCTGCACGAACGACTCCACGATGGCGCAGATCGCGTCGTTCTACGCCGGGGCCATGAGCGAGGCGCGCGAGATCGAGCTCGGGCCGATCGCCAAGCGGGTGGGCGAGCCCGACCTGGTGATCATCAGCCCCAACGACCCCGAGGCGATGCTGCGGCACACCGAGGAGTGCCGTACCCGGGGCTACGACTTCGTCGCCGACCCGTCGCAGCAGATGCACTGGGGTGACGGCCCCTTGATCCGGCAGCTGATCGACGGCGCCACCTACCTGTTCAGCAACGACTACGAGTCCGCGTTGGCGGAGCGCAAGACCGGCTGGTCGTCGGCCGAGATCCTCGACCGGGTCGGCACGCACATCATCACCCACGGGGACAAGGGCGCCACCATCCACCGCGCCGGCGAGCCGGTGATCGAGGTACCGGCCGTGCCCGCGACCTCCGCCGTCGAGCCCACCGGCGTCGGTGACGCGTTCCGCGCCGGGGTTGTCGGGGCGCTCGGGTGGGGGCTCGGGCTCGAGCGCGCCGCGCAGGTCGGCTGCCTGGTGGCCACGCACGTCGTGGAGACCGTCGGCACTCAGGAGTACGTCCTGTCCCGCGACGCCGTGCTGGACCGCTTCACCAGGGCGTACGGCGAGGAGGCCGCCGCCGAGCTGTCGCCGCATCTGCGTTGCCCACGCCCCTGACGGGCGCCGAGCTACACCTCACACTGAGGTGCAGGATTGACGCGTCACCGCGGGTGATGTGCGCGGGAGTCAGGTGAGGCGACGGACGAGGTACATCCGGGAGGCGGCCCGCTGACGCTGTGCACCGAGGTACTCGTGACCGCGCAGCCGGCACCACGCGGGTACGTCGGAGCGGGCGGCAGGGTCGTCGGCCACCAGTCCGATCACTTCGTCCACCCCGACCTCGTCCAGTCGCCGCGTCAGCTCGATGACGGGCATCGGACACCGCATCCCCGTGCAGTCGATCACAAGTGCGGGTTCGTCCATCGAGTAGTCACATCCCGAACCTGTCGCGGAGCCGCGCCACCACCTCGGGCAGCTCGGTCAGGAACCGTTCCACCTCATCTTCTCCCGTCGACGTCGTCAGCGATACCCGTACGTTCCCATGCGTCAGCGCGCCCATCGCGGCGAGCACGTGACTCGGCTCGAGCGTGCTGGCCGTGCAGGCGGAGCCGCTGGCCACGCTGAAACCGCGCCGGTCGAGCTCGGTGACCAGCGCCTCACCCTCCACGTGCAGGCAGGAGAACGTCACCAGGTGCGGCAGCCTCCGCTCGGGGTCGCCCACCACGTCGACGTCGGGGACGGTGTCGGCCACGCGTGACCTGATCCGGTCGACCAGCGCGTGCTGGCGGGCGTTGACCTCGTCGCGCTCCTGAACCACCGCGCGCAGCGCAGCGGCAGCAGCCAGCGCCCCCGGCACGTTGACGTACCCCCGCTCGTCCGCCGGCCCGGGCTCCCGCCACCGCACGCCCTTGCGCACCGCCAGCACACCGACCCCGCCGGGGCCGCCCCAGGTGCGCGCGCTCGCGGTGAGCAGCGACCAGCCCCGCGGCGCGTCCAGTCGTCCGGCGGCCAGCGAGGTGTCCACCAGCAGGGGTACGCCGGAGGCACCGCAGCCGTCGGCGACCTCCTCGACGGGCTGCAGCGTCGCCACCTCGCCGTTGGCCTGCTGCAGGC
>JBOHDD010000485.1:0-5868 GCA_050699155.1 Nocardioidaceae bacterium | reverse complement strand
GCTCGGACCTTCCCGACAGCGCGGAGTCCTGCGGCGGGTTGCTGACCGAGTCCGCCGCAGCCTCGGCAAGGCTCTCGTGCACCTGTGTGACGGCATTGACTCGCTGCTGACGGCCCTGCTCACGCTGTCGGGCCTGCTCGGAACGCTGAGCCAGGTAGTCGCGTCCGCTGGCGGGTCGTTCGCCCGTGGAGTCGCCAGAGGCGCCGGCACTGCCCGGGTCGAGATAGATCTTCACACCCCACTCGAGGCGGGCACGCACCCGCTGCATCGCCTCACGCAGCAACTGCTGCCGCCTGTCCATCATCTGCCGGGCGCTGACCTCGCTGGTGTAGACCGAGGGCATGCGCAAGGGCACGACGTCGCCGGTCGCCGCGACGTGATGGAGTACGCCGTGATGCTCGCGGGCCACCTCCTCCAGCCAGACCGGGTCCTCCGCGTGCTCCTCCCACATCCGCGCCCCGAAGCGCTGCGCTGACAGGACGCTGGTGAGGATCGCGACGCCGTCGTGCTCGAGGACCGTCACCGGTGCGTCGTCGATCCCCTTCGAAGGGCACTCGACGACGCCTGCCCCCTCCACGACCCCATAGGCGTAGAGCACCGCTTCCTTCCCGGCGGTCACCGGGACCTCGCTGCGGACGAGGTCGACCTGCTGGTCGAGGTGTCCTGGGTCTCCTGGCCGTCACCGAGCTCCTTGAGCCTGCCCTCGAGGGCATTGACGCGCTCCCGCAGGGCGCGGCCCTCGTCGTCCTCCTGCTCGAGCTCTGCGGTGACGAACTCGTCGCTCTCCCACCAGTTGATGCCCATCTCACGAGCCTTGTCGACCGATGCGACGAGCAGCCGGACTTTTATGGTGAGCAGCTCGATGTCGAGCAGCCGCACCTGGATGTCCCCGACGATGACTATGCCCTTGTCGAGCACTCTCTCGAGCACGTCGGCGAGACTGTCCGGACTCCTTCCGTGACCGGGGATGTCGGCGGCACGGTAGGGCGCTCCGGAGTAGCCCCCCTGGTTTACGCCGGCGGGCTGCGTCACGCTCACACCTCCTCGGTCTGCGCACGGGTGTAGCGCTGCACGCGTTGGTGCCCCTCCACGGTTCCGTCGTGGTCGACCTTGACCATGTAGCTGCCGATGACGTCTGTTGTCTCGGGCACTCGCTTGAGCTCGAGCACCTCGAGGTGGAGGGTCCAGCCATCCTCGGTGCGGCCGACCGAGGTGACGCCCTCGACCGGGCGACCCACGAGCTCGGCCAGCTGTCGCTTGGCCTCGCGGCTCACCTCGGCTATCCCTGGCTTCCCGTCTTCAGCCATGCCACTCCTCCTGGGTCTTCGGGGACCCGCCGAACCGTTCGCGCGAGGCGAGGACGCGAGCGAGCAGCGTCTCCTCCATCCGCTCGGCCTCCTCTTCGTCGATCGTGCCGAGCTCGCGCTGCATCTCCACCTCGTCCAGGGCTGCTCGGATCACCGCCGGGTCGTAGTACTCGTTCTCGGCCTGGTTGCGGATCTGCTCGGCCAGCCACGTCACGCCACGCACCCGCCCCAGCGGCAGGCTCAGGACTCCCTTGATCAGGCCCACGCCGGCTCACCGACCGGTCGGTCGACGAACGCGTACGGCGGCTGCGGACCGACATAGCGCAACCTGAGACGGCTCGCCAGCTCCTCCGCCAACCCGGTGACCGCCTGGTCGAAGGTCGGGCGGGTCTCGCGGCGCACGAGGAACGCGGCGTTCATCACCTGGTGCGTGGCGGTCGCCTCTTCCTCGGCGGACCGCAGCGCCATCGGCGCGAGCCGTCCGTGGATGTGCGCGGCATCCTCCGCGCGCAGTCGCGCGAGCAGCCCGGCGATCCGCTCCCCGAACTGGATCCGCTGGTAGTAGGTGGCCTCCTGCGGCATCGAGGCCATCCGCCGGCGGCACTCCTCGACCTCCGGTGACCTCCGCAGCACCTCACGCAGCGCCGGTTCCTCCTCGTGGTAGCCCTTCACCGTGAGCTGCACGGTGCCGTCGAGGCTCTCGAGCAGGTCGCGCAGCCGGGGGTGGTCGGCGTCGACGACGTGCTCACGCACCTGGTCCTCTCCCGCCAGCGCCATCCCGAACTGCATGGGCAGCACGGTGGTCGTCTCCGTGAGCTGCTCGAGCACGTGCGCGTGCGCCAACAGGTCCTTCCGGCCGACCTGTACGTCGTCGGGGACCGGGCTGACCAGGGCCGCCAGGCCGTTGCTCACGACCTGCCGGACTCTCTCGCCACGCAGGCCCTCGAGCTCGGCGTCGTTCACGGACCCGGCGTCGGCAACACCGTACACATGGAGCAACACGTTCACTCCTGCTTCGACCGTGAGGAGCGGGAGCCGCTGCTGCGCGAGCTGCTGCTGCGGCTTCCACTACGGCTGCTGCTCTGGCGGCGACGCGGTCGCTCCGCCTCCTCTTCCTCCTCGTCTCCGCCGACCATCTCACTGACCTTCTCCTTGGCCCCTTCGATGGCACCGCTCGTCTTGCCCTTGGCGCCGGAGGAGGAGAGGTCCTGCATCAGCTCGGGGATGCCGGAGGTCTGGGTGTCGTTCAGGTCGAGCCGGTTGGCAGCCTCGGCGAACCGCAGATAGGTGTCGACACTGGCGATGACGATGCGGGCGTCGATCGTGATCAGCTCGATGCCCACAAGGGACACACGCACGTAGGCGTCGATGACGAGACCCTTGTCCAGGATCACGTCGATGACGTCTGCGAGGCTACTGGGGGCCGGGCGGTCGAGGTATCGGTTCGAGGCTGTTGTCTGTTGCGGGGCGATCGTCATATGCGGTTACTCCCTGTGCGAAGCCTCGTCGGCCTCGGTCGGCGTCTGTTGCTCCCTTCGACCCATCAGATGGCGTCGGATGTAGGAACGGTTCTTGGACAGTGCGCGTGCGATGGCGTTCTTGTTCGTCCCGTGGAAGTAGCCGATGCACCAGTCCAGCTGTTGCAGGGCGTCCTCCGCGGCCTGCCGGTAGAGCTCCGCCTCGCGGCGGTAGTCCTGGGACCGCTCGTCGACGGCACTCACGACGAGCTCCTCGTGCGCTTCCTGGCCGTGGACTTCTTGGCCGTGGACCGCTTCGCCGGCTGCGACTTCTTCGCCGTGCTCTTCTTCGCCGTGCTCTTCTTCGCCGTGCTCTTCTTCGCCGTGGACTTCTTCGCCGGCTGCGACTTCTTGCCCGTGCTCTTCTTCGCCGTGGACTTCTTCGCCGGCTGCGACTTCCTCGTCGTGCCCTGCCCCGAGGACCGCGACCGGCTTGCCTCTCGCTCCTGCTTGCGCTTCTGCTGGTCGGTCTTCACGGTCTCCTCGTCACGGATCTCACCACGCCAGCCCTCGAGCTCGTCGGTGTGCAGCAACGTCTGCGTGGTCAGGTCGCGGCGGAAGTGCTTGAGCTCGAGTCGTGCACGGCGTCCCTGCGCCCGCCAGAGGTTGCCGGTGCGTTCGAAGAGCCCCTGCGGGTGGTACTCCAGGACCAGCAGGATGCGGGTCAGGTCCGGGGCGAGCTCGTGGAAGGTGACCGCACCGTCCACGCTGCCCTTCTCGCCCTGGGACTTCCAGATGATGCGCTCATCCGGCACCTGCTCGATGATCGTGGCGTCCCAGGACCGGTGTGACCAGAAGACCTGAGCCTTGAAGCGGACCTGGTTGTCCTCCTCCTGGTCGACGTTCTCGACCTTCTTCATGAAGGAGGGGAACTCCTCCAGCTGTGTCCACTTCTCGTATGCCACGGAGCGGGGCACCGGGACGTCGATCTCCTCGACGATGTTGGTGACCTTCACCTTGTCACCTCCTGAACCATTCATCCCGAGTGCTTCCTTGGCCCTGTCCTTGACCTTGTCCTTCAGCTCGGACGCACCAGCCTTGGCCGTGGCCTTCGCCGGGTTGTCTCCCTCGGCCACTCGCTTCGCGGCCTTGGCCGCCACCCCGCCGGAGTCGGCGAAGCCGGTCAGGCTGTCGGTCAACGACGTGACGCGGCCGCTCGCCGCCGACAACCCCTTGTCCGAGAGTGCCCGGCCAAGGTTCTGTGCCTCGTCACGTAAGCGGTCGACGGGGAGCTGCGACAACAACCCGCCCTGGTCTCTCGACTCAGCCGCCATCGTCAGCTCCCGTCCCGACGAGACCGGGCTCTGCGCGGCCGTTCCGCCGGCTCGTCCTCGGGCTCGTCCTCGTCGTCGGGCTCTTGCTCGTCCTCGGGGCCGAGGTCGTCGTCGTACTCGTCGTCGTACTCGTCATCTGGTTCGTCATCTGGCCGCTGGTCGTCCTCGTCCTCGAACTCGTCAGTGTCCGCGGGCTCATCGGGGTCTTCGTCGTACCCCTCCGGCTCGTCGTCGGTCGAGGGGCCACGCAGCGACTCGCTGCGCTCCGCGAGCCGGTCGCTGAGCGCGTCCATCCGGCTCGACGCGGCCGCAAGCGCTGCCGACTTGCCCGCGTCGACCAGCTGACCGGTGATCTGCTCCCCGAGCCCGGACACCTCCGGAGAGGACCTCATCCGGTGCGAGCCCTGCTGCAAGAGCGCGAACGCCGAACCACGAACCTTCTTGTTGGCAAGGGCTGAGCCGACGATGAACGCGAACTTCAGCTTGTGAAACCGCCCGAGCACATAACCCGCGGCCACAGCAGTGGCCACGCGAGAAGCGCTTGACATGCGAATCCCCCTCCGGGGGCGTCCTGCTCCAAACGCCATCCCTGCTCTTGGCAGACTCACTACCCGTGCGCTGTCGCGGCAAACGAACAACGCCGGGAGCTCACTGGGATCGCAGGTGCGTTTTACGTAGGGTTACGCCGAGCGACCCGGGGGGTATACGCGAGGTAGGATGAAGGCATCGAGGAGGCCCCATCATGTTCGGGCGCAAGTCACACCACGCCGACGAGTACGACGAGACAACTGCTGACGATTCCGGTCGCGGTCGGGCGGCGTACGCCGAAGAGTCCCCACGGGACCGCTACGGCGGCTTCACCTTCGCTGCCGCGTTCTTCGGCTGGCTGGTCGCGGTCGCCCTCACCGTGCTGCTCGCCGGCATCGTGGGCGCAGTCGCCGCGGCGACCGGGGCGACCCTGAGCCTCACGGTCAGCGACGCCGAGAGCGAGGCCGGCACGGTCGGGCTGGCGACCGGCATCGCGTTGCTGGTCATCCTGTTCATCGCCTACTTCGCGGGCGGCTACGTAGCCGGGCGGATGTCGCGTTTCGACGGCGGACGTCAGGGCGTGGGTGTCTGGGCGCTCGGGCTGATCGTCACGCTGCTCGTGGTAGTCGTGGGTGCCGTGTTCGGGTCGCAGTACAACATCTTCGACCGTGTCGAGATGCCGTCGCTGCCGATCCCCACGCAGGCCCTCACCACCGGTGGCATCATCGCCGCCCTGGTGATCATCGTGCTGACCCTGCTGGCCGCGATCCTCGGTGGCAAGGGCGGTCAGCGCTACCACCACAAGATCGACCGCGCCGCGTTCTGACTCACCCGTCCTCGGCGATGACCAGGTCGGAACGGATCTCGCACGAGCCATCGGCGCGGGGGATCGCGATGGTGCTCGCGCGGTCCACCAGACGGTGCATCACCCGGGTGTGTGGTGCAGCGGCCACCGGTTGGACGCCGTCAATGCTCGGCACCGACACGCTCAGCCTGATGGCGCAGTCCAGCAGCCGGAACAGGCAGCACACCGTGGCGTCGTCCCGCGCGACCGTCATGAGCGTGGCGACGGCCTCGTCGGCGGCCTGGCGCACCCGGTCGACATAGTCGAGGTTCCCGCTGACCTGGAGCGCGGTCTCGGCGGCCACCGAGCGGACCAGGGGGAGGTATCGGGTGTCGGCGTCGAAGCACAGCTCGATGTCGACGTAAGGGTCCGGGCCGTGGGACCTCGGGTCCTGCCGC
>JBOHDD010000484.1:0-2509 GCA_050699155.1 Nocardioidaceae bacterium | reverse complement strand
GGCCCCTCCACCTCGGTGGAGGGGCCCCTCCAGATATGTCGATCGCCGACCTGCAGGCCTCGTTTGCCTTGGGCGTCGGCGGGCTGATCGGCGATGCTGGTTGCTGTGTGATGCGTCGTCTCTTGTGATCGGGCTCGACCCGGTCAGGGGCTTCCGACCTGAAGGTGAGGTGTCAGGGGTGCTGCTCGCATCGGGTGTGACCGTCACCATGTTGGGCCCGCTGACCATGCACCTGTACCGGAGCAGGCGATGACCGGCACGACCCCGGACCAGCGCTGGCTCGCGGCAGTGCTGCCGTTCATCCGAGCTGAGACGCCGACGGCTCCAGCCCGTGTCCTGGAGATCGGTTGCGGCCACCTGGGCGGGTTCGTGCCCAGCCTGACTGTCGATGGTCACGACGTCGTCGGGGTTGACCCCGAGGCACCCGAGGGCTCGGCCTACCACCGGGGCCAGTTCGAGCTGTACGACGTCCGGCAGCCGATGGACACGGTCATCGCCTGCACATCCCTGCATCACGTCACCGATCTGGACCGGGCCTTGGATCGGGTCAGCGACATCCTGGTACCGGGCGGCAACATCGTCGTCGTCGAGTGGGCACGCGAACTGTTCGACGAGGACACCGCAGGGTGGTGCTTCGACCGTCTCCCCCTCGATCAGGAGGAGGGGTGGCTCCAACGCCACCGACTCGGGTGGGAGGCGTCCGGTGAGGCCTGGGAGACATACCTCGCGTCATGGGCCGACGCCGAAGGGCTGTACGCAGGAGACACCATCCTCGAGGCAATGAGTGCACGGTTCGCGACCCGCCTGCTGGTACGTACGCCGTACCTCTTCTCCGACCTCGACGATGTCAGCGAGGCAACCGAACAGGCCGCTATCGACTCCGACCTGATCCGCGCCACGGGGATCCGGTACGTCGGCCAACGCCGATGAGTCTCGATCTGGACACACATCCGCATCATCAGCACAACCAAGAAAGGACAGTCATGGCGGCACCGCTCATCCTCGTGACGACCCACTAGATCAGGTCGGACCAGCTCGACGAGTTCGAGGAGAGAACCGGGGATGTGGGCCCACACGCACACCGAGGAGGACGCGTCGTGAGATTCGAGATCGTTCCCGTCGGTCGAGTTGCCAATGACCGCAACGATCCCCAGGAGTCAGACCATTGGGGCGGGATCGTCGGCACGATCGACGTCGACCCCAGGTTTCCGGAAGACAGCCTGCAGGGACTGGAGGAGTTCTCCCATGCCGAGGTCGTGTGCCTCCTCGACCGCTTCGAGGAGCGCACAGACTACAAGCGGCGCCCTCCGCGTGGCCGGACCGACCTGCCTTCGGTGGGTGTCTTCGCCGACCGCGGCCCACGGCGACCGAACCGGCTGGGGATCAGCATCTGCGAGATCGTGTCGGTCCGCGGTCGGCAGCTCCGTGTCCGACGCCTCGACGCGGTGGACGGCACACCGGTGATCGACATCAAGCCGGTGCTGCGTCAGTACCTCCCGGACTCCGTTCACCAGCCTGGTTGGGTCGACCTCCTGCTGTCTCGCTACTACCTGCCCTGACAGTCGCTCACCTGGCCAGCGGCGTTCGCGCGTGCGCCTCCCGGGCTACGAGGTTGCCTGGCTCTCGCTCGATGGCGATGTCGATGGCGCCTCTGGTTCCTCCGAGACCGGCGGCTGATCATCCGGTGGCTCGGATGTCGGTGGCTCGTCCGCTGGTGGTTCGGAGGTCGGTGGGTCAGGCGGTGGAGTCACGGAAGGCGGCGGGTGCGTCGGTGCCGATGGAGGCGTCGGGGGCGTGCCGGACTTCACCGCCCGGGTCGGCTCCGGAAGCCCGGGGTCGCCCGCATCCTTACCGATGTCGTCTCCGGTGCTTGAGCTTGAGCTGCCCTTTGACACAGCGCCGAACCCAGGTCCGACGGTCTGACCGGGCGGCCTGTTCCGTCGCATCTGCCGATCGCTCGGTGGGGTGTCGACCGGCTGTGGAGCTGTCGACGTACCGACGAGATGCTCTGAGACGGTCAGCGCTCCGCCGGTGAAGAAGACGACGGCAAGCGACGTAGCGGCGACTGTCGCGGCGATGCGGTGGCGGTGACGCCTGGCGCCGAGCACCCGCACCTGCTCGGCAGGGAGTACTCGAGCACGCTCACGACCGAATGCAGCGAGGTCACGCAGCTGCTCCAGTGGACGGTTGGCTCGGCCGTGGTCGAAGTCAGGCATGATCCGTCACCTCCGCACTGTCGTCACCGAGCAGGACCGCGAGTGCACTGCGGCCACGAGACAGCCGCGCCTTGACAGTTCCTTCGGGGGCACCGGTCTCACGAGCCACCTCGGCGACCGACAGGTCACACAGGTGGTGCAGCACGATTGCGCGCCGCGGTGCTTCTGGAATCTGCTTCAGTGCCGCAACCAGCGCCGCATGTTCGACATCGGGCTCAGGCAGTGGCGCAGGCGGCGCCGACTTGTCGGCCCAGACGAGAGCGCGACGCGTCCTGCGCCACCGGCTGACCGCC
>JBOHDD010000483.1:0-3414 GCA_050699155.1 Nocardioidaceae bacterium | reverse complement strand
CGCCGACGCGCTCCGCGACCCGCTGGCCGCCGGTAGCAACCCGGCGCGCGGCTTCTGGATGCACGAGGACGTCACCGCCGTCCTGCGGTCCTGGAGCTCGGCGGTGCCCGTGGAGCGCATCCACGTCGTCACCGTCCCGCCGGCGGGCTCTCCTCCGGACCTGCTGCTCGAGCGTTTCGGCTCGATCGCCGGCTTCGGCGCCGGCGACGTCCCGCGCCAGGGAGTCTGGACCAACGAGAACGTCGGTGCCGTGGGCACCGAGCTGCTGCGCCGGCTGAACGAACGTCTCGGGGACCGGCTGCACGGGATCGAGCACGAACGTGGCGTGAAGATCCCGCTGGCGCGTGCGTTGGCCGGCGTACCCACCAGGCGCGAGATCGCCGTCCCGTCGGAGCACCGCGACTGGGCCGCCAAGACCGCCGCGACCTTCGTCGAGGAGATCCGGTCCGGTGGGTACGACGTCGTCGGCGACCTGGGGGACCTCGAGCCCCGACCCTCCACGTCGCCGGACGCGGGTGCGGCCGACACCGACGACTCCGCCCTTCTGGACGCGGCACTCGAGGCACTTGCCGCGCTGACCCTGCGTCAGGGCAAGGTGCTTGCTGCCGCGGACAGGCTGGCGAGCAGCCGGCGCGGTGACCTCGCCGACCGTCGTACCCGCGTCGTCACCGGTGCGCGCAACCTCTCCTTCCGGGGCAAGCGTGCCGCCGCCGACCTGGCCGCGCGCACGCGGACCGGGCGCCGCCTGACCGCCGCCTACATCCGGCGTCGCGCGGGACGCTGACCGAGCTCGCGCTGTGCCGCCTCGCGGACGGTCTCGCTCTTGGCCCGCGCCTTCTCAGCGAGGTCCTCCTGGAACGCCTCCATCGCGGTGCGCAGCCGCTCGTCGCCGGTGGCGAGGATGCGGACGGCGAGCAGGCCGGCGTTGCGGGCGTTGCCGACCGCGACCGTGGCGACGGGCACGCCCGAGGGCATCTGGACGATGGAGAGCAGTGAGTCCATCCCGTCGAGGTGACGAAGAGCCACCGGGACACCGATCACCGGGAGCGGGGTCACCGCCGCCAACATGCCCGGCAGGTGCGCCGCACCGCCGGCCCCGGCGATCACCACCTGCAGGCCACGGCCGGCCGCGGTGCGGCCATAGTCGATCATCTCCTGCGGCATCCGGTGCGCGGAGACGACGTCGGCCTCGAACGGTACGTCGAACTCCCGCAGCACCTCGGCCGCCTGCTGCATGGTCGGCCAGTCGGAGTCCGAGCCCATCACGATGCCGACCCGGGCGGAGCTCCGCTTGCTCTCGCTCATCGCTCGTGCTCCTGCTCGTCGGTGTCGTGGGTGTCGCCGCAGAACCAGCCGGCGGCGTGCCTGGCGCGCTCGCGTACGTCGTCGAGGTCGTCGCCGTAGGCGGTGACGTGTCCGACCTTGCGACCGGGTCGGACCTCCTTGCCGTACAGGTGCACGCGTAGGGCGGGGTCGCGCGCGAACACGTGGGGGTACCCGTCGTACAGGTCGCCGACGTCCCCACCGAGGATGTTGACCATCACCGACCAGCGTGCTCGCGGCGTCGGTGCCCCGAGGGGTAGGTCGAGCACTGCACGGAGGTGGTTCTCGAACTGCGAGGTGACGGCGCCGTCGATGGACCAGTGACCGGTGTTGTGCGGCCGCATCGCGAGCTCGTTGACCAGCACCCGTCCGTCGCGGTTCTCGAACAGCTCCACCGCCATCACGCCGACGACCCCGAGGTCACCGACGACCCGAAGCGCGATGTCCTGGGCCTGCGCGGCCAGGTCGTCAGCCAGACCCGGTGCCGGCGCGACGACCTCACGGCAGATCCCGTCCACCTGGACGGACTCGACGGTCGGATAGACCGCGCACTGTCCCGAGGGTGAGCGGGCCACCATGATCGCGAGCTCCCGGGTGAAGTCGACGCGCTCCTCGGCGAGCAGGTCTGCTCCCGACGCCAACGCGGGCTCGGCCCCGGCCGCGGAGGTCACCATCCATACCCCCTTGCCGTCGTACCCGCCGCGGGTGGCCTTGAGCACGACCGGCCAGCCGCCGACCTCGGCGGCGAACTCCTCCACGTCCCGCACATCGCAGACCTGCCTATGCCGCGGCGCGGCTATGCCGAGCTTGTCCAGCCGGGTGCGCATCACCGCCTTGTCCTGGGCGTGCACCAGTGCCTCCGGACCGGGCCGGCAGGCCACGCCGTCGGCCTCGAGCGCGTGCAGGTGCTCGGTGGGAACGTGCTCGTGGTCGAAGGTGAGCACGGCACAGCCTCGGGTGAAGGCACGCAGGGTGGCGAGGTCGCGGTAGTCGCCGACGGTGGTGTCGGTCACCACCTGCGCGGCGGATACCGCCGGCCCCTCGGCGAGCAGCCGCAACGGCACGCCGAGCCCGATGGCCGCCTGCTGCGTCATCCGTGCCAGCTGGCCGCCGCCCACGACCGCCACGATCGGTGTTGTCACGCAGCGAGGGTATCCAGGGGCGCTCGGTAGGCTGCTGCCAGTCCTGTCTCCGTCCGTCTGGTGGCCCTTGTCCTCGTCAGCGTCAACGTCACTCGTGTCGCGTGCGCGGCACCTTCTCGACGAGCTCTACAAGTTCGGCATCGTCGGTGGCGTCGCGTTCGTCGTCGACCTCGCGGTCTTCAACGCCCTGCGGGTCGAGAACGACGTCTGGTCGGGCCCGCTGTCGCACAAGCCCATCACGTCGAAGGTGGTCTCGGTGGCGGTCGCGATGGTGGTCACCTACGCGGGCAACCGGCACTGGACCTGGCGTCATCGCCCCTGGCGCGGCGTACGACGCGAGTTCACGCTGTTCGCCCTGCTGAACGGCGTCGGGATGCTGATCGCCGTACTCTGCCTGGCGGTGTCGCACTACGTGCTCGGGTTCACCAGCGCGCTGGCCGACAACCTCTCCGCCAACGGCGTCGGGCTGGTGCTGGGCACGGTGTTCCGCTTCTGGTCGTACCGGCGTTGGGTGTTCCCTCACCGGGTCCGGGAGGCCGCCTGAGGACAGGACGTCAGGAGGGCTCCAGCTCGAAGCGGAGCCCCTGTCCACGCACGGTGGTGATCATCTTGGGGCTGCGGGCGTCGTCGCCGAGCTTGCGCCGCAGCCACCCGACGTGCACGTCGATGGTCTTGGTCGAAGTCCAGAACGAGGTGTGCCAGACGTCGTGCATCAGCTGCTCACGTGTCACCACGTCGCCTGCATGACTGATCAGTGCGAACAGAAGGTCGAACTCCTTGGCGGTGAGCTGCAGGACCTCACCGTTGAGCCAGGCCTTGCGCGCGGTGGCGCTGACCTGGACCCCCTGGACTTTGCACATGCACTAAGTTAAGCCTGCCCAGGCCATCGGGGTGGTCGTTTTTCGACAAATGCCTGCACCCCCTCGCGTCGGTCGGGCGAGAATGCGGT
>JBOHDD010000482.1:0-7601 GCA_050699155.1 Nocardioidaceae bacterium | reverse complement strand
CGAGTACTTCGTGCGCTGTGCGCGGTCGGGCGAGCACACCACCGAGCTGTGGTCGGCGGTGGGCAAGAACGGCTATCTCGGCGTCGCCGTGCCGGAGGAGTACGGTGGCGGTGGCGGTGGCGTGGGTGACCTGGCCGCCGTCTGCGAGGAGCTGGCCGCGGCAGGGTGTCCGCTCTTGATGATGGTGGTCTCACCCGCGATCTGCGCGACCGTGATCTCCCGCTTCGGTACGCAGGAGCAACGTGAGCGCTGGCTTCCCGGGTTCGCCGACGGGTCGGTGACGATGGCGTTCTCGATCACCGAGCCCGACGCCGGCTCCAACGCGCACCGCATCACCACCACCGCCCGTCGTGACGGCGCCGGGTGGGTGCTGAACGGTCGCAAGACGTTCATCTCCGGAGTGGACCAGGCCGACGCAGTGCTTGTGGTGGGGCGGCTGGAGGACTCCCGCACGGGCAGGCTGAAGCCGGCGTTGTTCGTGGTGCCCACCGATGTTGAGGGCTTCGAGTGGCAGCCGATCGAGATGGACCTGGTGTCGCCGGAGCGGCAGTTCACGCTGTTCCTCGATGACGTACGCCTGCCCGCCGAGGCCCTCGTCGGTGACGAGGACGCGGGTCTGCTGCAGCTGTTCGCCGGGCTGAACCCGGAGCGCATCATGGCGGCGTCGTTCTCGACCGGGCTGGCCCGGCACGCGCTGACGAAGGCGACCGCGTACGCCAGGGACCGCGAGGTGTTCGACGCCCCGATCGGATCCCACCAGGGCATCGCGCACCCGTTGGCCGAGTCCGCGATCGAGATCGAGCTGGCCCGGCTGATGACGCAGAAGGCCGCCGCCCTGTACGACTCGGGGGATGACGAGGCCGCGGGGGAGGCGGCCAACATGGCCAAGTACGCCGCGGCGGAGGCCGCCTGCTCCGCTGTCGACCGTGCGGTGCAGACCCTGGGTGGCAACGGCGTCGCGGCAGAGTACGGTCTTGGTTCGATGCTCGTCGCCGCCCGGGTGGGTCGGATCGCTCCGGTCTCCCGTGAGATGGTGCTGAACTTCGTGGCCCAGCACACGCTCGGCCTGCCGAAGTCCTACTAGGAGGGTCTGCCCGGTGTCCGAACTCGTCCGACTGTCCGTCGCCGACGGCGTCGCCACCGTGATCCTGGACTCGCAGCACAACCGCAACGCTCTCTCCCGTGCACTTGTCGGTGAGCTGTCGGACGCCCTGCGGGCGGCGGCCGCTGACAGCTCGGCGAAGGCGATCGTGCTTCGGTCGGCACACCGGGTGTTCTGCTCGGGTGCGGACATGTCCGAGGCGGTCGAGGGCGGGATGGAGACCGGAGCACGGGGGCTGGTTGCCCTCCTGCGGCAGGTCGTCACCTGCCCGAAGCCGGTGGTGGCTGTGCTGATGGGACCGGTGCGGGCCGGGGGCATCGGGATCGTCGGTGCCTGCGACATCGTGGTCGCCTCCAGCGAGGCGACGTTCGCGTTCACCGAGGCGCGGCTGGGCCTGACCCCCGCAGTGGTCTCGCTGACGACGCTGTCGCGGATGAACGACCGTGACGCGGCTCGGACGTACCTGACCGGCGGGACGTTCGACGGCACCGAGGCGGCGCGCATCGGCCTGGTCACGCGGGCGGTCCCGGCACACGAGGTGGAGGCGGCTCTGGGTGAGGTCCTCGCGGGCCTGGCGCAGGCCACGCCGCAGGGGCTGCGCGAGACCAAGCACCTGCTGAACACCCGCCTGCTCGCGGAGATCGACGAGCACGGCGACGACCTGGCGGCCTCCTCGGCCAGGTTGTTCGCGAGCGAGGAGGCCAGGCAGGCGATGGCTGCCTTCCTCAGCAAGCGGGCGGACGGATAGGCCGTACGGCGGACGCTGCCTGCCATCGGCCGATGACTCGTGGGACGATCAGCGGGTGGCGCATACTCTCGCGGGTCGGTCCGAAACCCTGACGCAGGCCAAGGTGCTCAAGCTGCTCCGGGACGAGGGCCCGCTCTCACGCGTGCAGCTGGCCGACCATCTCGGCGTCTCTCGCACCACGATGGCGGCCGAGGTCGGCCGGCTGACCGAGCTGGAGCTGACCGTCGAGGTCGGGCCCGCGGCCTCGCGCGGTGGGCGACGGTCGACGCTGGTCGACCTTGCACCGGCGGTGCGGTTCGTGGGCGTCGCCATCGGGGCCACCAGCATGTCGGTGGCGGTCACCGACGGGCGGCTCACGGTCCTCGCCCAGCGTTCACAGGAGATCGACGTGCGTTCGGGACCGGAGCACGTGCTGGCGGTGGCCCTCGATCTGACCCGCAAGGTGCTGGCCGAGCAGGGGGTACAGCGACCGGCTGGCGTGGGTATCGGGGTCCCGGGCCCGGTCGACTTCCACGGTGGTGTCCCCGTCTCGCCGCCGATCATGCCCGGCTGGGACGGCTACCCGGTGCGCGACGTGATCTCACGCGAGCTCGGCTGCCCGGTGCTGCTGGACAACGACGTCAACGTGATGGCCCTGGGAGAGCAGCACAGCGGGGTCGCTCGCTCCGCGCTCGACTTCCTGTTCGTCAAGATCGGCACCGGGATCGGTTGCGGGATCGTCGTTGACACCCAGCTCTACCGTGGCGTCGACGGCTGTGCCGGCGACATCGGCCACATCCGGGTCGAGGAGTTCGGGCCGACCTGCGCCTGCGGCAACGTCGGGTGCCTGGAGGCCTACTTCGGCGGCGCCGCCCTGGCCCGGGACGCCCTGGCCGCGGCCCGCTCGGAGCGTTCGCCGGTGCTGCAGAGGCTGCTGGAGGAGAAGGGCGCCCTGTCGGCCCAGGACGTCGCACAGGCCGTGGCCGAGGGCGACGCCCACGCGGTGCAGATGATCCGCGACGGCGGGCAGCGCACCGGTGCCGTGCTGGCCAGCCTGGTGTCCTTCTTCAACCCCGGCCTGATCGTGATCGGAGGTCGCGTCGCACGGCTCGGCCACTCGTTGCTGGCGGAGATCCGCGGTGTGGTCTACCGGCGGTCGCTGCCGCTGGCGACCGGCAACCTGCCGGTCGTGCTCAGCGAGCTCGGCGACGACGCCGGAGTGATCGGTGCTGCCCGGCTGATCAGCGAGGACGTGTACGCCGCCGGATAGCAACAGGCGGCACTATCGCAACGGATCGTCGAAAGTCTGTCTGGGCCTTGACGTTCTGACTCGATCCCTCGTAGGTTCTTGCACGTTCCGTCACGGGCTGGTCACACTTCGCCCGGTCTCGGCTGTCCCAGCAGGAGGATAGGGTGCGTACGACTACGAACGTGTTCGCCGTCACCGGGCTGCTGGCGGGTCTCCTGCTCGTCCCGCAGCTGGCCGCCGCGGAGCCCCAGCCCGCGGCGCCGCCACCGGATTCGGCCTTCCAGAAGGTCACCCTCAACGACAGTCCCGGCGAGCCGATGGACCTTGCCGTGCTCCCCGACGGACGGGTCCTGCACAGCACCCGCGCCGGTGAGCTGTGGCTGCACGACCCGGAGACGGGGCTGAACACCAAGGCGGCCGAGCTCGACGTCTACCAGCACGACGAGGAGGGGCTGCAGAGCGTGGCCCTGGCACCGGGGTTCGACGGCCGGACCAACAACTGGGTCTACCTCTACTACTCGCCGCCGATGGACACTCCGGTGGACGATCCCGAGACACCGGACGTGAACGAGGGCGACGCGCCGTTCGTCGGCACGAAGGCGGACTGGCAGAGGTTCGAGGGAGCCATCCGGCTCTCCCGGTTCCGCCTCGAGGGTGACGAGCTCGACCTGGGCAGCGAGCAGCAGATCATCGACGTACCCGTCGACCGGGGTATCTGCTGCCATGTCGGCGGTGACATCGTCTTCGACGCGGCCGGGAACCTCTACCTGTCCACCGGGGACGACACGAACCCCTTCGAGTCCGACGGGTACGCCCCGATCGACGAGCGTCCTCAGCGCAACCCGGCCTTCGACGCGCAGCGTTCCAGCGCCAACACCGACGACCTGCGAGGCAAGATCCTTCGGGTCACGCCCAAGGCCGGTGGGGGCTACACCATCCCGGACGGGAACCTCTTCCCGCAGGGCACCGACCGTGCGCGGCCCGAGATCTATGCCATGGGTCTTCGCAACCCGTTCCGCGTCGAGCTCGACCGCGAGACCGGCGACCTGTTCGTCGCCGACTACTCACCCGACGCCGGCGAGGCAGACCCCCAGCGTGGTCCCGCCGGGCAGGGGAAGTGGACGGTGGTACGTCAGGCGGGCAACTACGGCTGGCCGTACTGCGCGACCGCGGAGCTCCCTTACGTGGACTACGACTTCGCCACCGGCGAGTCCGGCGAGACGTTCGACTGCGCCGCTCCGGTCAACGAGTCGCCGCACAACACCGGCCTGGCCGACCTGCCGGCGACCACCCAGCCGAAGGTCTGGTACGGGTACGCCGCGTCGGAGCGGTTCCCCGAGCTCGGCACCGGTGGCATCGGTCCGATGGCAGGGCCCGCCTACGACTTCGACGCCAGGGATACCCGGGCCGCGGAGCCGGTGGCCTGGCCTGCCTACTACGACGGGATGCCGCTGTTCTACGAGTGGACCCGTGACTATGTGAAGGGGTTCAGGCTGTCCGAGGACGGCAGCGTCGACACGATCGAGGACGTCATCCCCTCGATCGTGACCGACAACCCGATGGATCTCGAGTTCGGCCCGGACGGGGCGTTGTACGTGTTGGAGTACGGCGACGGCTTCTTCGCTGAGAACCCGGAGGCACAGCTGGCCCGGATCGACCACATCGGCGAGGGTGGCAACCACAGTCCCGAGCCGCAGGTCTCGGCAGAACCGACCTCGGGCCTGAGCCCGCTGACGGTGGCCTTCTCCAGCGAAGGAACCCGGGACCAGGACGGCGACCGCCTCCGCTACGCCTGGGACTTCGACGCGGACGGGACCGTGGACAGCCGCCAGCAGAACCCGAGCTGGACCTACACCGAGAACGGCGTCTACGACGCAACGCTGCAGGTCACCGATGTCCCCGGGGGCAGGTCCGTCTCGAGCTCGGTCGAGGTCGTCGTGGGCAACCAGGCGCCGGTGGTACAGCTCGTCCAGCCAGTCGAGGGGCAGCAGTTCGCCTTCGGCGACACCGTCGACTTCCAGGTCCAGGTCACCGACGACCAGCCGGTCGACTGCGCCCGCGTGTCGGTGACCTACATCCTTGGCCATGACCAGCACGGGCACCCCCAGTCGACGGCCAGCGGCTGCTCGGGATCCATCGAGACCACAGTGCCGTCCGGGCATGACCCGGAGACCGACGACCTGACGGCGGTCTTCAACGCCTCCTACACCGATCCGGGTGCCGAGGGAGTTCCGCCTCTCTCCGGTGAGGACGAGGTCGTCCTGGAGCCGTCTCAGTAGGAAACTCTCTGGCGCACTTTGTCAGACGAATGAGCAAAGTACGAGATGAAAATGGCTGAAACAGCAGACAGCCTCTTGACGACGGCGTGTGAGCCACTTAGTTTGGCGTACCAATTGACGAATATGTGACCCGGCTCACGGAAAGCCGGGCCGAGCCGACCCGCCGGAGGAGGTGCCGTCGTGACCGAGCCGGACGGCCCCTTCCCGGGTGGCACCCGGCCCGCGGACCAGTTCTCACTCCGGCGGCACAACCTCGCGCTGGTGCTGCGGAACGTCCGGGAGGCCGGACCGCGGTCGCGGGCGCGGATCGCCGCGGTCACCGGTCTGAACAAGGCGACGGTCTCCAGCCTGGTCGCCGACCTGGTGGAGCGCGGCCTGCTGCGTGAGGGCAGCACCGAGCGCGGTGGCGTCGGCAGACCCGGCCAGGTCGTCGAGCTCGACGGCGCGTCGGTCTGCGGCATCGGCGCCGAGGTCAACGTCGACTATCTGGCCGCGGTGGCGACCGACCTTGCGGGGAGGGTCGTCGGAGAGCGGCGGCTCGCGGTGAACGCCTCGGCGATCGGCCCCGACGCCGCCCTCGACCAGCTCGTCCGTCTCCTGGCCGACGTACTGGACGCGGTGTCGGCGGAGGGCGGAACCGCCGTCGGCATCACCGTGGCCGTTCCGGGTCTGGTCGACACGGCCGCCGGCCGGGTGGTGCTGGCGCCCAACCTCGGTTGGCGGGACGTCCCGGTGGTGCAGTCGGTCAGGGAACGGCTGGGTGGCTGGCAGGCCCCGCTGCTGACAGACAACGAGGCCAATCTCGCCGCCATCGCCGAGATGGCGGCGGACCGCTCTGCTGCCTGCCGCGACCTGGTCGTGCTCTTCGGCGCCGCCGGTGTAGGCGGAGGCGTCGTCTCGAACGGACGGGTGCTGCGCGGGACGCGCGGGTTCGCGGGCGAGGTGGGGCACATCACCGTCGACCCGCACGGCCTGCGATGCGGGTGCGGGCGGACCGGATGCTGGGAGACCGTGGTCGGCCTCGCTGCCCTGATGGCGCAGGTCGCGGACCCCGACGACCCCGTCCGTGACCCGGTGCGCGACCTCGGGGACCGGCTGGCCGAGCTGAACCGCCGGGCGGAGCTCGGCGACCACAGAACCCTCGCAGCGCTGCAACGGCTCGGGTCGTGGCTGGGCATCGGTGCGTCGATCCTGGTCAACGTCCTGAACCCCCGCGTCCTGGTCCTGGCCGGCTACTTCGCCCAGCTCGGGCCGTGGGTCACCGCCGCGGTGGAGCGGGAGCTCAGCACCCGGGTGGTCGCGGCCAAGGCCGGCGGCTGTGAGGTGCGCCTGTCGACGCTCGGCTTCTCCGCCGCCGCCCGCGGCGGCGCCGAGGTGGCGCTCGTCCCCGTCCTCACCGACCCGACCCTGGTCGACCGCCTGGACGCCGAGGCGGAGACCCAGCCCATGGGAGGAGCATCGTGACGGAGAAGGCACGTTCGGCGGGGCCCGACCTGCTCGGGATGCACGGGATCGTCAAGACGTTTCCGGGGGTGCGCGCGCTCGACGGCGTGGACCTGGACGTGCGGGCGGGCGAGGTCCACTGCCTCCTGGGGCAGAACGGCGCCGGCAAGTCCACGCTGATCAAGGTGTTGTCCGGTGCGCACCAGCCGGACGAGGGCACCATCGAGTGGAACGGGCACGCCGTTGCCCTGGGCACGCCGATGTCGGCGATGAGGCTCGGGATCGCCACGATCTACCAGGAGCTCGACCTGGTCGACGGCCTGACCGTCGCCGAGAACGTCTTCCTCGGTCATGAGCTGTCCCGTGGGGGTTTCGTGCAGCGGACCGACACCAGGCGTCGTACCCGAGAGCTGTTGCAGCGCCTCGGGCATCAGGAGATCTCCCCGAGCCGGGAGGTCGGCAGGCTCTCCTCCGCCGGCAAGCAGATCGTGAGCATGGCTCGCGCCCTCTCCCACGATGTGCGGCTGATCGTGATGGACGAGCCGTCCGCGGTCCTCGACCAGTCCGAGGTGCGTAACCTCTTCCGTGTCATCCGTGACCTGACGTCCGACGGGGTGGCGGTCGTCTACATCTCGCACCGGCTCGAGGAGATCCGTGACGTCGGTGACCGGGTGACCGTGCTGAAGGACGGACGCACGGTCGGCGCCGGCCTCGATGCCAAGCAGACGCACACGTCGGAGCTGATCCGGTCGATGACCGGCCGCGAGATCGAGTACGTCTTCCCGGACCGCCTGGAGCGCG
>JBOHDD010000481.1:0-5776 GCA_050699155.1 Nocardioidaceae bacterium | reverse complement strand
GGTGTCGGCAACTACATCGACGTCAGCTCCTACCTCAGCTTCACGCTGCGGATGCTGATCGCCTTCGGTGTGGCCTTCGAGATCCCGCTGTTCGTGGTGCTGCTCAACCTGGCCGGTGTCATCACTGCCGCACAGCTGGCGTCGTCACGGCGCTGGATCGTGTTGCTCGCCTTCGTCTTCGCCGCCATCGCGACACCCTCGTCGGACCCGTTCAGCATGCTCGCGCTGGCCATTCCGATGACGCTGTTGTTCCTGCTGTCCGAGTTGATCGCGCACCTGGTCGACCGTCGGCGACGCCGACGGGACGCGTTGACCGGTGTCGGTCTGGACGAGGCGTCCGAGATCGAGCTGGACCACGACCCCGAGCACGACCGCCGTAGCTCACTGATGGAGCCCGATTGATGCGTCAGCCCTCGGTGGCCCCGGTCGACCCGTTCGAGCTGCCCGACTGGCTGTCGCAGGCCCAGGTGCTCTGGCACGCCTCGGACGACACGGTGGAGCTCGCGACCGTCCACGGGCAGCTGCGCCCGCTGCACGAGACGGACGGGCTCGACGGCACCGGCGCCAAGCCGATCGCACTCGACCTGCTGGCTGTCGACGCCGCCTGGCCGGCGCCGGTGTGCGACGAGCGCAGCCGACGCCAGGCGCACCAGTCGTGGCACTACGGCGAGGTGGTGCTGCTCGAGCTCGACGGCCGGGTGACCCTCGGGGTGCCGGGCACGTGCTTCAGCGCCGACCTGGTGTGCGAGGCGGTGCGCCGGTTCACCCGGGCGGTCGGTGCAGACTCCGCCCGCTTCCTGGTGCAGCTGCGCCTCTGACGTGCGGCCGGCCGGATCCCGTATCCTCCGCGCGTGGCCTGTGAGATCTCGCTTCTCGTCAACCCGACTGCGGGCAAGGGGCGTGGCGCCCGGGCCGGCCGGGCAGCGGCCGCCGCGCTGCGAGACCGTGGTCACCGGGTGCGCGAGCTCGTCGGCCGCGACGCCGACGAGGCGGCAGACCTGGCTGCTCTCGCCCTCGCCGACGGTACGGACGGCCTGGTCGTGGTCGGCGGCGACGGGATGGTGCACCTGGCCATCCAGCAGCTGGCGGGCACCGGCGTGCCGCTCGGGGTCGTACCAGCCGGCACCGGCAACGACGTCGCCCGGTACCTGGGCGTCTCACGGCGGGACGCGGCCGCTGCCGCCGCGGTCGTCGCCGACGGACAGGTCCGCACGATCGACCTGGCGCGCACCGGCGGCGTCTACTACGCCACGGTGCTGGCCGCGGGGCTGGACTCGATGGTGACCGAGCGGGCGAACAGGATGACCTGGCCGCGAGGACAGATGCGCTACAACATCGCGGTGCTCGCCGAGATCCGGACGTTCGAGCCGGTCCGCTTCTCGCTGGAGCTCGACGGTGAGCGCGGCGAGGCCGACGCGATGCTGGTTGCGGTCGGCAACGGACCGTCGTACGGCGGAGGGCTAAGGATGTGCGAGGGGGCCGAGATCGACGACGGATACCTCGACGTGGTGCTGATCCGGCCCATCAGCACGGTCGAGCTCGTCAAGGTGTTCCCGCGGCTGTTCCGCGGCACGCACGTCACCCACCCGCAGTACGAGCATCACCGGGTGGCCCGAGTCTCACTGGCCGCGCCGGGCGTCTCGGCGTACGCCGACGGTGAGCGGATCGGCGCGTTGCCGATGACGGTGGATGTCGTCCCGCGCGCCCTCGCGGTGTTCGCAGCAGGACCGTGAGCACGTAGCCTCGGACTCATGAGCTCTCCGGCCGAACGCTACGAGCGCTTCCGGGCCGACCAGCGGACACCCGCCCTGGCGGAGTTCCGGGGGATGTACGACTTCGACCTCGACGACTTCCAGCTGCGGGCGTGCGGCCAGCTCGAGGCCGGTCACGGCGTGCTGGTTGCGGCCCCGACGGGATCGGGCAAGACGATCGTCGGGGAGTTCGCGGTGCACCTCGCGCTGCGTACCGGGCGCAAGTGCTTCTACACCACGCCGATCAAGGCACTGTCGAACCAGAAGTACACCGACCTGGTACGCCGGTACGGCCCCGAGCAGGTCGGCCTGCTGACCGGCGACAACACCGTCAACGGGGAGGCACCTGTCGTCGTGATGACGACAGAGGTGCTACGCAACATGCTGTATGCGGGGTCGTCCACGCTCACCGGCCTCGGGTTTGTGGTGATGGACGAGGTGCACTATCTGGCGGACCGGTTCCGTGGCGCGGTGTGGGAGGAAGTCATCATCCACTTGCCCGACTCGGTCTCCGTGGTATCGCTGTCCGCGACGGTGTCGAACGCGGAGGAGTTCGGGGAGTGGCTGTCGGCGGTGCGCGGCGACACCACCACCATCGTCGAGGAACGCCGGCCGGTGCCGCTGTTCCAGCACGTCATGGTCGGTCGGCGGCTGTTCGACCTGTTCGCCGACGAGGGGCCCGACGGTGCCGAGACCAAGGTCAACCCGCACCTGGCACAGGTTGCCCGGGAGGATTGGCGCGCCCGTCGTACCCGCGGCCCTCGTCAGCGCCGCGGTGCCACCAAGGGTGGCTACAACCGTGACCGGCGCGCACGGGCCTACACGCCCAACCGGGTAGAGGTGGTGGACAGGCTCGACGCGGCTGGTCTGCTACCGGCGATCGTGTTCATCTTCAGCCGGGTCGGCTGCGACGCGGCGGTGATGCAGTGCCTGGGCTCCAACCTGCGACTCACCACCGACGAGGAGCGGGTGCGGATCCGTGCCTACCTCGAGGAGGAGACGAGGGACCTGCCCGAGGAGGACCTGGGGGTCCTCGGCTTCCATGACTGGGCCGAGGCACTCACGCGGGGTGTGGCCGCCCACCACGCCGGGCTGCTGCCGACCTTCAAGGAGGTCACCGAGACGTTGTTCTCGCAGGGCCTGGTCAAGGCGGTCTTCGCCACGGAGACCCTGGCGCTCGGTATCAACATGCCGGCACGGTCGGTGGTGCTGGAGAAGCTGACCAAGTGGAACGGCGAGACCCACGCCGACGTGACGCCCGGCGAGTACACCCAGCTCACCGGACGCGCCGGACGCCGCGGAATCGACGTCGAAGGGCACGGCGTCGTGCTCTGGCAGCCCGGCCTGGACCCACGGGCCGTCGCCGGGCTCGCGTCGACCCGTACGTACCCGCTGCGATCGTCCTTCAAGCCGTCGTACAACATGGCCGTCAACCTGGTCCGCCAGGTCGGCCGGGAGACCGCCCGGGAGCTGCTCGAGTCGTCGTTCGCGCAGTTCCAGGCGGACAAGGCGGTGGTCGGGCTGGCTCGACAGCTGCGCAAGGGGGAGGAGGCCCTCGAGGGCTACCACGACGCTGCGCAGTGCCACCTCGGCGACTTCATGGAGTACGCTGATCTTCGCCGTCGGCTCAGTGAGCGGGAGTCCTCCCAGTCCAAGCGGCGCCGCGCCGACCGTCGCGACCAGGCGGCCTCCTCGTTGGAGGGGCTGCGGATCGGGGACGTGATCGCGGTGCCGGCTGGCCGGTGGGCCGGGCTCGCGCTGGTGCTGGACCCGGGGATCCGGTCCGAGCGGGACGGGCCGCGGCCGCTGGTGCTGACGGCGGACCGGCATGCGCGCCGGCTGTCGATGGTGGACTTCCCGACACCGGTGAAGTCGCTGATGCGGCTGCGAGTGCCCAAGTCGTTCAACGCCCGCAACCCTCAGCAACGCAGGGACCTGGCCTCGACTCTGCGCAACAAGGCTGGGCACCTCGACCTCGAGCGGGGCGGCGGGAACGACCGGAGCCCCGCATCGGGGGGCGACGACCACGAGATCCGTCAGCTGCGGTCCCGGCTGCGCAGCCACCCGTGTCACGACTGTCCCGAACGTGAGGACCATGCCCGCTGGTCCGAGCGCTACTTCAAGCTGCGCCGCGAGACGCGGTCCCTGCACCGCCGCATCGAGCAGCGGACCAACACGATCGCGCGGCAGTTCGACCGGGTGTGCGAGGTGCTCGAGACGCTCGAGTACATGGATGGGGACGAGATCTCCGGCGACGGCGAACGCCTGATGCGGATCTACACCGAGATGGACCTGGTGGCCGCGGAGTGCCTTCGGCAGGGGTTGTGGGACGACCTGGACCCCGCCGAGCTGGCGGCCGCCCTCTCGGCGTTGGCGTACGAGTCCCGGCGCCCCGACGACGTCGGGCCGCCCCGCCTCCCGCCAGGGCGCGTGCGTGAGGTGCTCGCCGAGATGGTCGGCACCTGGGGGGACCTGGACGCGCTGGAGCGCGACCACGGTCTGCAGTTCCTGCGCGAGCCCGACCTCGGGTTCGCCTGGGGCGCGTTCCGCTGGGCCAGCGGCGGCTCGCTCGACGAGGTGCTCACCGACACCGACCTGGCGGCGGGCGACTTCGTCCGCTGGGTCAAGCAGCTGCTCGACCTCACCGACCAGGTCGCTGACGCAGCCGGTGACACCCCACTTCGGCGCACCGCCCGGCTCACCGCCGGTGCACTGCGACGGGGGGTCGTCGCCTACTCGTCGGTGTCCACCTGACGACGGTCAGGTTCCGCAGCACGAAATCCCGGGTACCAAACCCTGCGTGGCTGCGGTAGCGTCCGCGGACCCAGTGAGACCGAGGAGGCAGTTGTGGCCGGAGCGCAAGGTGGGGTCGAGACTCGGGGGGATGTCAGGCACCGACTTCCGGTGCGCACTCTGGTCGCGGCCAGCATCGGCAACGCGATCGAGTGGTACGACTGGACGGTCTACGCGACGTTCAGCATCTACTTCGCCTCGCAGATCTTCCCCAATGACGACACCGCGCTGGTGAACACCTTCGCCACCTACGCGGTGGCGTTCTTCTTCCGTCCGCTCGGCGGCTGGATGCTGGGCCGGTTCGCCGACGTGCGCGGACGTCGTACGGCGATGATCCTCACCATCGTGCTGATGGCCGGCGGCTCGGCGATGATCGGGCTGCTGCCCACCTTCGACCAGGTCGGATGGCTGGCGCCGATCCTGCTGCTCCTCGCCCGGGTCGCACAGGGCCTGTCCCTGGGCGGCGAGGTGTCGAACGCGTCGGCGTACCTGGCCGAGATCGCGCCTGAGGGCCATCGGGGCCGCTACTCGTCGTTCTTCTACATCTCCACCGGCACCTCACTGCTGATCGCGTCGCTGCTCGGTGTCGGTCTCACCAGCTGGTTGAACGACAGCCAGCTCGACTCGTTCGGCTGGCGCATCCCGTTCCTGATCGGTGGCGTGCTCGGCGTCGTCGGCCTGTGGCTGCGCCGCAGCCTGTCCGAGACGCAGCTGTTCGAGGACAACAAGGACCAGGCGCAGCACACCAGTCGCCCGCTGCTGACCACGCTGCAGAAGCACCCGCGTGCGGTGGTCACGATGGTCGGCATCACGCTGCTGAACACGCTGTGCTACTACACCTTCTTCAGCGCGGTCCCGCCGTACGCCGTGGAGTCGCAGGGTGCGAGTGACAACGACGTGTTCCTCGCCCTGACGATCGGCACGGCGCTGTTCGTGGCGCTGCAGTACCCGTTCGGCAAGCTGTCGGACCGGATCGGCCGCCGACCGCAGCTGTTGTTCTGGTCCGCAGCGATCGCGCTGCTCGTCGTACCACTGTCCCTGCTGATCGGTCCCGGGCTTCCGCAGCTGTTGGTGGTGTTCTGCACCGGTCTCGGCCTGTACGCGCTGATGGCCTCGATCGCGCCCGCCATCATGAGCGAGATCTTCCCGACGCAGGTGCGCGGCGTGGGCATCGGCGCCTGGTACAACATCACCGTCGCGACGTTCGGTGGCACCGCGCCGCTGGTGATCAC
>JBOHDD010000480.1:0-2566 GCA_050699155.1 Nocardioidaceae bacterium | reverse complement strand
TCGCCGCCATCGGCTGGCGGTTGTTCACCGCCGAGGGCCTGCTGTTCGACGTGCGGGTGAGCATGACGCGGGTGACGATGGGGGTGGGCATCGGCAGTCTGCTCGCCCTACCCGTGGGTTTCCTGCTGGCCTGGTACCCCAGGCTGCGCGCCATGTTCGACCCGCTCGTCAACTTCTTCCGCGCGCTTCCGCCGATCGCCCTGATCCCGCTGATGATGGTCTACTTCGGCACCGGCGAGACCGCACGCATCGCGCTGCTGGCGTACGCGGCCTTCTTCGCCGCCGTGGTCGTCCTCTACGAGGGGATCTCCGGTCTCGACCCGTTGCTGATCCGCGCGGCCAAGGTGCTCGGCGCCAACTCCTGGGAGGTCTTCGCCAAGAGCGTGGTCCCCGCCGCGGTGCCGCATCTGTTCACCGCGCTGCGGGTGGCCTTCGGCGTGTCCTGGGCGACCCTGGTGGCCGCTGAGCTGATCGTTGCGAACCGCGGTCTCGGCGCGGTCATCAACGACGCGAGGAACTTCTTCCAGATACCCGAGATCTACGTGGGCATCGTCCTGATCGGCCTCAGCGCGCTGGTCATCGACTACCTGCTGAAGCTCGTGCAACGGCGCGCCACTCGTTGGCAGGAGAGGACCGAGAGGTGACGACGAGAACTGTGGACACGCAGGCTGACACTGCCAACTCGATCAAGTTCGAGCAGATCGGCAAGCACTACCGTCGGGCGCGAGAGACCCTGCAGGTCCTGCAGGGCTGTGAGTTCGCCGTGCACCCCGGCGAGTTCGTCTCGGTCATCGGCCCGTCCGGGTGCGGCAAGACCACCCTGCTCAACATGGCGGCCGGCTTCACCGAGGCCGACGAGGGTCAGGTCCTCATCGACGGTGAGCCCGTCCGCGGGCCGCATCCCAGCCGCGGCGTCGTGTTCCAGCAGTACGCCATTTTCCCCTGGCTGACCGTGCGCAAGAACATCGCGTTCGGTCTCGAGCTGCGCGCCAACCGCAACCTGCGCGCGAGGCGGGACGAGGTCGTCGACCGCTACATCGACCTGATGGGCCTGCGTGGCTTCGAGGACTCCTACCCGAAGGAGCTCTCCGGCGGTATGCGGCAGCGCGTCGCGATCGCGCGTGCGTACGCCACAGATCCGCACGTGCTGCTGATGGACGAACCGTTCGCCGCCCTCGATGCACAGACGCGTGAGTACATGCAGGAGCTGCTGCACGAGACGCAGATGACCGAGCGCCGTACCGTCCTCTTCATCACGCACAGCGTCGAGGAGGCCATCTTCCTCTCGCACCGCGTCGTCGTCCTGAGCTCGCGCCCCGCGAGGGTTCGCGAGGTCGTCGACATCCCCATCGCCTCTCCACGCACTCCGGACGTGCGCCTGTCCCCGGAGTTCGTGGAGCTGCGTCGCCACCTGGAGCACATGCTCCGAGACCAGACCACCCAGACGAGGAGTCTCGCATGACATCGCCACAGCGCTTGCTGCGACGGCTGACCGCAGCCGCTGCCCTCACCCTGTCCCTGGCGCTCGCCGGCGGATGCGCGCTCGAGTCCGGCGGCGGGGCCGAGGCCTCCCAGGAGGGCCTGACCACCGTCCGGGTGGGATACCTGCACACCGTGGCTGTCGACGCCCACCTGTGGCTGGGCATCAAGGACGGGATCTTCGAGGAGCACGGCCTGAAGGTCAAGCCGGTGGAGTTCGACACTGGCATCTCCGAGAGTACGGCGCTGGGCACCGGCGACGTCGACGTCGCGATGATGGGCGCGGTGCTGTCCAACTTCCCGGCGCAGGGCGGCAGCAAGATCTTCCTGGCCAACGACGTCGAGCACGACACCGCCCAGCTGTGGGCAGCAGGCGACTCGGGCATCGACAGCATCGAGGACCTGGCCGGCAAGAAGGTGCTGACCACCGAGGGGACCACGGCACACGTCTACCTGCACAACGCCCTCGAGGAGAGCGGTGTCGACCCCGACAGCGTCGAGGTCATGAACACCGAGATGCCAGAGGCCGTCAGCGGCTTCATCTCAGGTGCGGCACCGGCCGTCGTGCTGTGGGTGCCCTTCGACGAGACCGTCGAGCAGAAGAAGCCGGACGCGACCATGATCGACTCGGCCAAGAGCTACTACCCCGAGGCGGCGATCCTCGGCGGCTGGGCGGCCAACAACGAGTTCTACCAGAGCGACCGGAAGACGCTGGCGAAGCTGGCGGCAGCGTGGATGGAGATCAACGACACCCTCGTCAACGACCCGAAGGCGATCGAGCGGGTGCACGAGCGCGCCTATGCCAACGACCAGGACCTGGCCGACACCAAGCGGCAGTTCTCCTTCGAGAAGGTGTTCAGCAACGACAGGTGGGCGCAGATGTACCGCAGCGGTGAAGTCGCACGCTGGATCGGTCAGGTCGAGAGGGTGTTCGTCGAGGTCGGTGGGCTGCCGGCGTACGTCGAACCGCGGGAGTTCCTCGACACGCAGGTCTTCCTGAACGCCTATGACGACTGGAAGCAGGAGGCGAGCCGGTGACCGCGGACCTTGCCGTCGTCGGACTCGGCACCATGGGCGGACGGTGCGC
>JBOHDD010000479.1:0-4301 GCA_050699155.1 Nocardioidaceae bacterium | reverse complement strand
TGGCGGTACTCGCGATGGCGATCGCCAACCTCGGTCACGAGGCCGAGTCGTTCACCGGCAGCCAGGCCGGGGTCATCACTGACGAGGCGCACGGCAAGGCGAAGATCATCGACGTGACGCCGGGTCGCATCCAGACCTCGCTCGACGAGGGTCACATCGCGATCGTGGCCGGGTTCCAGGGCGTCTCCCAGGACACGAAGAACATCACCACCCTCGGTCGTGGTGGCTCGGATACCACCGCGGTGGCACTCGCCGCCGCGCTCAAGGCCGACGTATGCGAGATCTACACCGACGTGGACGGTGTCTTCACCGCCGACCCCCGCATCGTGGCGGGTTCGCGCCACATTCCCCATGTCTCCTACGAGGAGATGCTCGAGCTCGCCGCCTGCGGCGCGAAGGTCCTGCACCTGCGCTGCGTCGAGTACGCCCGCCGATACAACATCCCCATCCATGTGCGCTCCTCGTTCTCGCAGAAGGAGGGCACATGGGTCTACAGCTCAGAGGTGAACGAGATGGAACAGGCGATCATTTCCGGAGTCGCCCACGACCGCAGCGAAGCCAAGATCACCGTCGTCGGAGTCCCGGACAAGGTCGGCGAGGCCGCGCGGATCTTCGAGTCGATGGCCGACTCGGGAACCAACATCGACATGATCGTCCAGAACATCTCGGCCGCGTCCACAGCACGCACCGACATCTCGTTCACCCTGCCGCGCACCGACGGCCAGGTCGCCATGACCGCGCTCTCCCGGCTGAAGGACGCGGTCGGTTATGAGCAGCTCCTGTACGACGACCGCATCGGCAAGGTGTCGCTGGTGGGTGCCGGTATGCGTTCGCATCCTGGCGTCACCGCGAAGTTCTTCGCCTCGCTCGCAGACGCGGGTGTCAACATCGAGATGATCTCGACCTCCGAGATACGGATATCGGTGATCGTGGACGAGGACGTCATCGACGCAGCCGTGTCCTCCGCGCACTCCGCCTTCGCGCTCGAGGGCGACGAGGTCGAAGCCGTGGTCTATGGAGGTACTGGCCGATGACCAGGTTCGAGGACCAGCAGACCGAACAGTCCACCGACCGCGGTCGAACGTCCGGCCGGCGACCCACCCTCGCTGTGGTGGGGGCGACCGGTGCCGTCGGCACCGTGATGCGAGAGATCCTGTCCCAGCGTGAGGACGTCTGGGGAGAGATCAGGTTGGTCGCCTCCCCTCGCTCTGCGGGCAAGCGCCTGCGCGTGCGTGGCGAGGAGGTCGAGGTCATCGCTCTGTCGGAGGAGGCCTTCGAGGACGTCGACGTCGCGATGTTCGACGTACCCGACGAGATCTCGGCCCAGTGGGCGCCGGTGGCCGTCGCCAAGGGTGCGGTCGCGGTGGACAACTCCGGCGCGTTCCGGATGGATCCGGAGGTGCCGCTGGTGGTGCCCGAGGTCAACTCCGCACAGGTGCGCAACCGCCCGAAGGGCATCATTTCCAACCCCAACTGCACCACCCTGACGATGATGGACGCGCTGGGCGCGCTGCACCGTGGATGGGGTCTGCGTGCCCTGGTCGTCGCCTCCTATCAGGCGGCTTCCGGTGCCGGCCAGCCCGGCGTCGACCGGCTGTACGACGAGATGGAGATCGTCGGTGGCAACCGGACACTCGGCACCGCGGCCGGAGACGTCCGCCGTGCCGTCGCGGACAAGCTCGGTGACGCAACTCCCTTCGGTGCGCCGCTCGCGCTCAACGTCGTGCCCTGGGCCGGCTCGGTCAAGGACGACGGCTGGAGCAGCGAGGAGCTCAAGGTGCGCAGCGAGTCGCGCAAGATTCTCGGCATCCCCGACCTCAAGGTTTCCGCGACCTGTGTGCGTGTCCCGGTGGTCACCACACACTCGCTGGCCGTGCACGCGACGTTCGAGCGCAAGATCACCCTTGCCGAGGCCCAGCAGGCGATGGTCGAGGCACCCAGCGTCGTGCTGATGGACGACCCCGCGGTCGGTGACTTCCCGACCCCGGCCGACGTGGTCGGCTCCGACCCGACGTTCGTCGGACGGATCCGTCAGGCAATGGACTTCCCGAACACCCTGGAGCTGTTCGTCTGCGGCGACAACCTGCGCAAGGGTGCGGCGCTGAACACCGCCCAGATCGCCGAGCTGGTGGCGCAGGAGCTCACGACCTCCTGAAACCCTGCAGCAGCTCAGCCGCCCGTCTCGGAGAGCTTCGTCGCGGTCCAGGCGCTCACGGCGTAGACGACGGCCGCCACCAGCGGTAGCACGAGCCACATCCAGGCGGAGAAGATGCTGTCCAGCAGCACGGTCAGGATGACGATCGCGAGCAGGGACACGCCGAGAGCGCTGGTGACCCCGGGCTCGGGCACCTGCAGCAGCCGCAGCAGCCTGATGCCGAGATAGATCATCAGGCCGACGATCACCAGCAGCATGAACCCGCCGGCTGTCCCGCAGGTGGCGGTGCCACGCACCGCGTCACATCCGCGCTCGCCCGCGAAGATCAGCACGCGGGCCAACACCGCGAGCAGCAGACCCACGGCACCCGCGGCGACGGGGTAGGGCAGCTGTCGATTCGTGCGGGCGGTCCGCCGGCGGCCGGTCTGTTCGTGCGTGCTGTCGTCGGCTGCCATGACGCCAGTGTGCCGTACCGGGAGGCGCCGCTCGATGTCTGGTGATGGCTCGGGACACCACTGATGCGGTGTCCCGAGTCATCGACCGGTCGGGCTGACAGGATTTGAACCTGCGGCCTCGTCGTCCCGAACGACGCGCGCTACCAAACTGCGCCACAGCCCGAGAGCGCGGCGAGTCTACCTGAGCCCGTGCACCATCATGAAACCGGCAACAGCGTGACCAGAGTGGCTTCAGGGCGGCAGCAGAAACGGACCGGGGCGTAGGGCGATGTGCCCAGCCCGGCGGACACATGCAGGTATGACCGGCGCCCCGAAGCAACGTGCTGATGAAGTCCCTTGACGCGGGCGGTGTCGATATCGCAGTTGGTGACCAGTGCTCCCAGAAGTGGCAGGACCAGCTGACCACCGTGGGTGTGACCGGCGAAGGTGATGTCGTAGCCGTCGCCGGTGAACGCGTCGAGCACCCGAAGGTACGGCGCATGCGTGACCCCCACGCGAAGATCCGCGTCGGGCTCTGCGGGGCCGGCGACCGCGTCGAGGTCGTCGTACTTCAGGTGGGGGTCGTCCACCCCGGCGAAAGCGAGCCGAAGACCACCGAGCTCGAGACGGCTCCGCCGGTTGGTGAGGTCTGTCCACCCACGAGCGACGAAGATGTCTCTCAGCTCCCGCCAGGGCAGCACCGTCCCGCGACGGGTGAGGTCCTGCCCCGAGGGCATCAGGTAGCGCGCAGGGTTCTTCAGGATGGGCGCGTAGTAGTCGTTGGAGCCGAGCACGAAGACGCCGGGCATGTCCAGGAGGGGCCCGAGGGCGTCCACGACGGGGCCGACGGACTGAGGGTGTGCCAGGTTGTCGCCGGTGTTGACCACCAGATGTGGCTCGAGTGCGGCCAGGTCGCGGACCCATCGCTGCTTGTCGCTCTGCCCCGGTGTCAGGTGCAGGTCGGAGACGTGCAGCACCCGCAGTGGTCGCGCGCCACGCGGCAGCACGGGTACGTCGATCCTCCGCAGGGTGTACGCGCGTACCTCGTAGCCGGCCCCGTAGACCAGGCCGGCAGCGCCGGCTCCCGCGAGAGCCACGCCTGCCTTGACCAGTGGATGCACCGTCCTAGGCTGCCACACTGTTCGCATGGCCGAACTCAAGCAACGCCTGCGGACCGATCTCACCGCGGCGATGAAGGCGCGGGACTCGCTGCGGTCCTCCACGTTGCGCATGCTCCTGACCTCCGTCACCAACGCCGAGGTGTCGGGCAAGCAGGCCCGCGAGCTCAGTGACGAGCAGATCGTGGACGTGCTGTCCACGGAGGTGAAGAAGCGGCGGGATGCGGCCACCGCCTACGAGGACGCCGGCCGCGCCGAGCTCGCCGACAAGGAGCGCGCTGAGGCCGACGTGATCACCGAGTACCTTCCGGCTCAGCTGTCGCCGGAGGAGGTCAGGGCGATCGTGACCGCCGCCGTCGAGTCGACGGGCGCCGCCGGCGAGGGCATGAAGGCGATGGGAAAGGTGATGGGTGTCGTCCAGCCCCAGGTCAAGGGACGTGCGGATGGCGCACAGGTGGCCGCGGAGGTCAAGCGTCAGCTGACCGGCTGACTCAGTCGGTGCCGGGGAGGGTGTCGCCTCGGCCCCCGTCACCGCCGCCACCGCCGCCGGGACTGTTGCCCCCGCCACCGCCGCCGCCGCCGTCACCGCCGCCG
>JBOHDD010000478.1:0-6298 GCA_050699155.1 Nocardioidaceae bacterium | reverse complement strand
CCCTCGCGCAGCACCGCCGCCGCGGCCACCAGCGGACCCGCACAGGCGCCCCGGCCGGCCTCGTCGACGCCCGCGATCGGCGCGAACCCTGCCCGCCGCAGCGCGCGCTCGTAGCCGTAGAGACCGGCGTCCTTACGGACCGTGGCTCCGCGCGGAAAGTCACTCACGAGCAACGAGCATAGGTGAGAGCGGACGGGATCTGGACTACCCGGTGATCCGATGGACCACGGGACGGCGGGGAGCGGGCCCGTCTGGCTCGGGCACGTCCGCGAACGTGCTCGGGGAGTCCAGACCGTCGACGTCGGACAACGGCCACACGATCGCGAACGTGCTGCCGACCACGTTGTCCATCGGGACGAACGCGGTTCCGTCGTTGAGGTGCGGGCGCGAGTCACCCGAGTTGGGACGGTTGTCCCCCATCACCCAGATCGCGTTGCGCGGAACCGTCACGTCGAAACGCTCGATCGACGGGGCGTTGCCGTTGTAGACGTACCCCTCCCTCAACGGCTCACCGTTGACCGTCACCCGGCCACCCGGGTCGCAGCAGGCCACCCGGTCTCCGGGGAGCCCGATCAGACGCTTGACGAGGTAGCCGGTGTCGGTGGCCGGCAGCACGCCCACGAACTCCAGGGCTCGCGAGATCGGGCTGGTGTGCGGGGCCGGACGCTCGGCTGCCGGCAGCCAGCCGCCCGGGTCCTCGAAGACCACGACCTCCCCGCGGTCGAGCTGGCTCAGCTTGGACACGACGATCCGGTCGGTCTGCTCGATCGTGGGCAGCATCGACCCGCTGGGCACCACGAACGCCTGCACCACGAACATCCGCAGCAGGGCGGCGACAGTGACCGCCACGACCACGAGCAGCACCGTCTCGACGATGAAGCGGACGAAGCGACCGGCCGGTCCCGTCGACGGCTCGGTCCTCCTGGTCACTGCGGCGCCCCGACATCGTCGAAGACCTCGGGGTTGTCGGTGAACTGGGCCCGGTCCAACGGCCACACCGTCACGAAGACCCGGCCGACCACGTCGTCGACGGGGATGAACCCGCCGCCCGGGTCCCCGAGATGCGCGCGTGAGTCGGCCGAGGCGGAACGGTTGTCGCCCATCACCCAGAGGTGACCTTCGGGCACCTTCACGTTGAACGACTGGTCCGACGGGCGTACGCCGTCGGGCAGGTACGCCGACTCCTTCACCGGGTCACCGTTGACCATCAGCCGGTCCTTGCCGTTGCAGCACTTGACGCGGTCGCCCCCGACACCGATCACGCGCTTCACGAGATGGTTGCCGGTCGGGTAAAGGCCGAGGAACTCCATCACGTCGGTGACCGTATTGCCGCCGACGCGCTCACCGGCCGTCAGCCAGCCGCCAGGGTCGTCGAAGACGACGATGTCGCCACGGGTGGGAGGGTCGAACCAGTAGGACGGCTTCTCGACGAGGATGCGGTCGTTCTCGATCAGCGTGTCGTGCATGGAAGCGGACGGGATGTAGAAGGCCTGCACGAACAGTGACTTCAACAGGATCGCGAGCCCGAGCGCGATCGTCAGCAGCAGGATCATCTCCTGCCACAGCGGGAGCTCGGGACGTCTGCCGGCGCCCCGACCGCGAGTCTGTCGCCGATGCGACCTGGCCGCGGCCGGCGTGCCATCGGGTCCCCCGTCGGGGCCCGCCCCGTCGACGGAAAACCCCAGCGACGACCGGGCTACCGCGTCACCGCCCACGACAGACGACCGCGACCCGTCGGTCGAACCGAGGTCGCGGTCGTTGAAGTTGTCGGACCTAGCCACTCCCCGAGCCTACTCGCGCTCACTTACCCGGGGTCGGCTCGCGGCGCTCCTTGATCTTCGCGGCCTTGCCACGAAGGTTTCGCAGGTAGTAGAGCTTGGCGCGGCGGACGTCACCGCGGGTCGCGACCTCGATCCGGTCCACGATCGGGGTGTGCAGAGGGAACGTGCGCTCGACGCCGACGCCGAAGCTGATCTTGCGGACCGTGAACGTGCGGCGGATGCCCGAGCCCTGCTGCCGGATGCAGACACCTTGGAAGACCTGGATACGGGAGCGGTTCCCCTCGACGACCTTGACGTGCACCTTGACCGTGTCACCGGGACGGAAGTCCGGGATGTCGTCACGGGTGACGTTCGCGTCTACGGCATCGATAGCGTTGGTCATCGTCAGTTCGCTTCCTCGCGAGTGCCATGGGTCACCCACGGATGAGGGTGTCTGCGCATCGACGTCGCCTGCTCGCGCCTGTCGGTGCTCCCCCCATGGCAGGACCACCGCGGGCCACGTGCTACTCGAGGACCTTGACGCGCAACGCCGACCGACAAGTCTGCCACAGCCCGTAGCCGCGAACTAAATCGGCCCCGCCCCGGGCACCCGTCAGTCCGCCGTCGGGTGGTCGTCGCGGGCGGGGGACTGACAGCTGTCGAGGATCTCGCGGTCGTGCGGGTCCCACGAGCCGGGGTCCTGTGCCTGCACCAGGTCCGGCCGGCGTTCCGCCGTACGCCGGAGGGCCTCGTCACGGCGCCAGCGCGCCACCTTCGCGTGGTGTCCGGACAGGAGTACGTCGGGGACGGCGCTCCCGCGCCAGACGGGAGGTTTGGTGTACACCGGGTACTCCAGCAGCCCCCGGTCCCCGGACCCGTGCGACTCCTCGCGCAGCGACTCCGGGTTGCCCATGAAGCCCGGCAGCAGACGGACGACCGCCTCGACCACCACCAGCGCCGCCACCTCGCCCCCGTTGAGGACGTAGTCGCCGATGCTGATCTCGTCGACCGGCATCCTCTGCGCGGCATCCTCCACCACCCGCTGGTCGATGCCTTCGTAGCGCCCGCAGGCGAGCATCAGCCACGGCTCGGTGGCGAGGTCCTCCGCCATCCGCTGGTCGAAGGACCGGCCGGCCGGTGTGAGCACCAGCAGTCGCGGCACGGTCCCCGTCGCCGGGGGTGCGAGCTCGTCCAATGCCTCACCCCACGGCTCGGGCCTCATCACCATGCCCGCCCCTCCGCCGTACGGGGTGTCGTCGACGGTGTGATGCCGGTCGTGGGTCCACCGGCGCAGATCGTGCGTGCGTACGTCGAGCAGACCCGCGGCACGCGCCTTGCCGGCCAGCGAGAGGTCCAGCGGGGTGAAGTACTCGGGGAAGATCGAGACCAGGTCGATGCGCACGGCGCTCACTCCAGCGTCTCGGGGTCGAGCAGACCGGGCCGGTCGGAGACCGTCAGAGCCCGTGCCCCGAGGTCGATGTCGGGCACCAGGTCCCGCACGAACGGCACCAACGCCTCGCCGCCGGCGTCACGGCGTACGACGAGGACGTCGTGGCCGGGACTGTGCAGCACGTCGACGACATCGCCGACAGCACTGCCGGCGTGGTCGGTGACCCGCAGGCCGACGAGCTGATGGTCGTAGAACTCCTCGGGACCCGGCGTCTGCCCGATGTCGTCGAGCGCCACGGTGAGCAGCACACCCCGCAGCCCCTCGGCCGCAGTGCGGTCACGGACCTCCTCGAACCGCACCAGCAGACGACCTCCGTGCGGTCGGGCCGCCGCCACCGTGAGCGGCCCCGCCGACGCGGGGTCGGTCGCCAGCGCGGCACCGATGGTGAACCGCAGGTCCGGCTCGTCGGTGCGAATGTCCACCGCGAGCTCACCACGGATCCCGTGTGCGCGACCGATGCGCCCGATCACCACGTCCACGCCGTCTCCGCCGCCCGTCGGCTAGGGCCTCCGGTCGACGTCGACGAAGTCGACCCGGACCCCACCCTTGCCGGCGAGCGCGCCGAGGACGGTGCGCACGGCCGTCGCCGTACGGCCGGCTCGGCCGATCACCTTGCCGAGGTCCTCGGGGTGCACCCGCACCTCGAGGAGGCGGCCTCGCCTGGTGCTGCGGGACCGGACGGTCACCTCATCGGGATGCGTGACGATCCCCCGGACCAGGTGTTCGAGCGCCTCGGCCAGCACGGATCAGGCCTCGCTCTTGGTCTGGTCGGCGTCGGCGCCGGAATCCCCGGTGGTCTCGACAGGCTCGGTGGTCTCGACAGGCTCGGTGCCCTCGACGGCCTCGGTGCTCTCAGCGGCCTCCGCGGCAGGGGCTTCGGCCTTCTTCTCCGACTTGGCCTTCTTGGTGACGGCCTCGGTCTTCGGCTCCCTGTGCGACTCCTTCAGGGCCTCGTTGAAGAGCTCTGTCTTGTCGCGCTTGGGCTCGGCCACCTTGAGAGGCTCAGGAGCCGGCTCACCCTTGAACTTCTGCCAGTCGCCGGTCAGCTTCAGCAGCGCCGCGACCGGGTCGCTAGGCTGCGCGCCCACACTGAGCCAGTGCTGCGCCCGCTCGGAGTCGACGAGCACGACCGACGGCTCGGCCTTGGGGTTGTAGGTGCCGATCTCCTCGATCATCCGGCCGTCGCGCTTGGTGCGCGAGTCGCAGACGACGATGCGGTAGTACGGCGCACGGACCTTGCCCATGCGCTTGAGACGAATCTTGACGGCCACGGGTGTGGTGTCTCCCTAACGTGTGATGTGGGTGAGTGACCGCTCCGTGTGGGGCCTCGGGCGCGGGTCTCCTCGGTGGATCCGACCGGCTCCCCGGGTGAGAGGGTCCGCGGGCCGTCGGAGTCGGCCTACATTCTGCCAGACGGTCCGCGCCGCGCTCCACTCGCCCATACCACCACACTCAGCGGACGACGTGGCCGCGCAGGACGATCCGAGATGGCGCCGCGAGCACAGCCAGGTCCTCGAGCGGGTCCGCCGGGTAGACCACGAGGTCCGCGGGCACCCCCTCGTCGAGCGTGCCGGGGAGTCCCAGCCAGGTGCGCGCGCGCCAGCTCGCCGAGCCCAGTGCCTGGTAGGCCGACAGCCCGTAGGTTGCCAGCTCCGCGATCTCCTCGGCGATCATGCCGTGCGGAAGCACTCCACCAGCGTCGGTGCCCGCGTAGACCGCCACGCCGGCCTCGTGCGCCGCGCCGATCGTCTCGCGGCGGCGCTCGAAGAGGTCGGTCATGTGCGCGGCGTACGCCGGGAACCTCTCGCCGGACGCCGAGGCGTACGACGGGAAGTTGTCCAGCTGCTTGGCCGTCGGCACGAGCGCGACGTGGTTCGCGACCATCGCGTCCACGAGGTCGGTGGACAGTCCGGTGCCGTGCTCGATGCAGTCGATCCCCGCCTCGATCAGGTCGGGCAGCGCGTGCTCCCCGAACACGTGGGCGGTGACCCGGGCGCCGTACGCGTGCGCGATCTGGATGGACGCCTCGAGGACGTCGCGCGGCCACAGCGGTCCGAGGTCACCGGCCTCCCGGTCGATCCAGTCACCCACCAGCTTGACCCAGCCGTCACCGCGTTGGGCCTCCTGTGCGACGTACGCCGGGAGCTCGTGCGGCTCGACCTCGTGCGCGAAGTTGCGGATGTACCGCTTGGGACGGGCGAGGTGGCGTCCGGCGCGGATGATCCTCGGCAGGTCTGCTCGCTCGTCGATCCACCGGGTGTCCGACGGCACACCGCAGTCGCGGATCAGCAGTGTCCCGGCGTCACGGCTGTCGACGGCCTGCTGCTCCTGGACCTCCTCGGGAACCGCACCCTGCTCGTCGAGCCCGACGTGCCCGTGCGCATCGACGAGACCTGGCACGATCCAGCCCTCGGCCACCGTCTCCGCCTCGCCCGGCGCGTCGTACGTGATGACACCGTCGACGACGTACACGTCGCGGCGTTCGCCCTCCGGCAGTACAACGCCCCTGACACAGAACGGCTCAGTCATAGGAGGAGGCTAACGTCCACGGCCGCGGCGGCCCGCGCTACTTGCCCTTCCCCATCAGGTCACGCAGCTCCTTGGGCAGCTCGAAGTCATCCGGCAGCTCCTCGTCACCGTCGAGCCCGAAACCGGCGCCCGGGGTCGGCTGCTGGGCGCGCTGATCGGCGGCGGCCTGCTGCTGTGCGCGCTTGGCCGGGTTGCCCGAACCCCGCTTCGCCTTGCCCTTCTTCGCCGGCTGCTTGGCCTTGGCCCGTTTGCCGGCACCGGGCATCCCGGGTGCGCCCGGCATGCCCGGCATGCCGCCACCGCCCTTGGCCACCGACATCATCATCTTGCGCGCCTCGAAGAACCGGTCGACGAGACCGTTGACCTCACTGACCGCGACACCCGAACCCCGCGCGATGCGGGCCCGGCGTGACCCGTCGATCACCTTGGGGTTGTCCCGCTCACCCGGGGTCATCGACTGGATGATCGCGGCGATCCGGTCGATGTCGCGCTCGTCGATGTTCTCGATCTGGTCCTTGAACTGCCCCATCCCGGGCAGCATCCCGAAGATCTTGGACAG
>JBOHDD010000477.1:0-2889 GCA_050699155.1 Nocardioidaceae bacterium | reverse complement strand
CCGGGCGACGGCAGTGCTGGTCGATGGTGTACAGGTCGCGACACCTGGGCACGTCGAACGGAGTCCAGAGGAACTCCATGTCCAGCTGCGTGTCATCAGGTGTCATCCGTCGGGCCTTCCCCTCGGGGCGCTCACATCGGCCAGGTCACCCGCATCCGCACAGGTGTGGCTACTGACCAGTATTCCCCGACGGGTTGCGCCACAACCCTCTACGCCTGGACGCGTGTCGTGACCTGGTGTGACCTCGGGCGCTACCACGTCCGATCGCCCGTTGTCCGCGCAAGGGGTACGAACCGCCCGTTCGGCCGGAAGTCCGGCCGTTCGGTTCGTCCCACTTGACATGCATCACGTGGGCGTCAGCGCTGGCCTAACGTCGATTTCGCACCCGAGCAGGCAACCAAGCTCATCAGTTGGAGATCCACATGCGGCGTTCAGGGCGACCCCTGGTTCAGAGTCTGGCTGCGATGGTGCCTGCGCTCGTACTGGGGATGGCCGCCGGAGTGACCGGTGGGGCCTGGGCGGCCGGCGAGCTGGACACCACACCTTACGGTGAGACCGACTTCAACACCGTTGCCCGCGACGCCCGGCAGGAGGGCCAAGCCGTGGGCAGGCAGCAGGCCGAGGAGCTGTCGGCCGTGGCCACGTCCAAGCTCAGGACCTCCCACGAGCAGCAGCTCACCGAGGTGAGGTCGGACCTGTCACGCGTACGACGCGAGCTGGTGAAGCAGCGCCGCTCGGCCAAGAAGCAACGCAAGGAGCTCGAGCAGCGCGGCACCCGACTCGCCCAGCTCGAGAGCGGGCTTGCCGAGACCACGGCCGCGCTGGACAACGCGACCAGCTCGGCGGCCGGCGCCGGGGCGGACGGAGTGGCTGTCGAGGGGACGCTCAGGTCCACCTGGAAGCTCGGCAAGCAGGACAAGCCCTGGCCGCAGGACTGCAGCAAACCCCTGTCCAGCTACGCGATCCGTATCACCGCCGGGGCCGACGCCACCGTGGCCACGGCAGAGCTGGTGGACTCCGAGGTCGTCAGGCGCAGCGAGAAGAGGAACAGTCTGACGCTGACCTGCTCCATGACGTACTCCACGCACCTTCCGGCGCCGCTGGGGTCGTCCTACAGGTTCGTCGTGCTCGAGGCCGGCAAGGGCGACGCGGCGCAGACCACGGGTCAGGCCTCCGAGGACGCCCTCCGGGCGGGAACGGGCCCGAGGCTGTCCGTCTCCTCCTGAACGACAGCGACGCCGAAGTCGCGCTCAGGCAGGCAGTGCGCGAGCCGAGCCGTCTCCTGCGAGGAGCAGCTCTGCCAGCGACGAGGCCTGCCGCCGGATGTCCGGTATGGCCGCGACCTCCCAGGCGACACCCCGCCGTGCCGCACCCACCGCGTAGAGGTTCGGCGTGGGGTCGCCGGCCGTGCCAACCAGCGAGCCGTCCGCCTGCACGTCGGCCCCGAGTCCGAGCGCGTTGGGGCGCAGCAGCCCACGAGCCGTCAGCCGGTCGACCACGGCATTCCACCCTGGCGTGCAGACGGGTGCGGGACCGCTGCAGTTGACGACCCGGCTGAACGAGTCCGGTTCGACCGCATCCGGGAGTGCGATGCGCAGGGTGCCGTCCGCCTGCAGGTCGTCGACCAGCTCGGCCATGTCCGGTGCCATCCGGTGACGCAGCACCTCCCATCGTCGGGCAACGTGGCGGACGAACCGCTCCCGGTCCTCGTCGTCGAGGGCGGACCACAGGTCGTCGGCGAACGGCCGCATCGAGTCGACGACGTCGCGCCAGTCGCCGCCAACCTGCTCGACCTCCTCGACCCTGCTGCGCACGTCTCGTAGCAGCCGGGACAGCGATGACGTGTCCGGCCTGAAACCGTCGAGCGGGCGCAGCCCCCGGCGCACGTGTGCGGTGGGCAGCAGCCCGTGCCGCGACACCGCCACCATCCGGGTGCGGGGATGGGTGGCGTTGATCTGTGCCGCCACGTCGACCATCGTCAGCCCGGTTCCCACCGATAGGGCACCCCTTTAGCAGAGGTTCCCACACCCATACAAGCGGCCCCCGACCGAGCGCTGACACCGCTCAACCGAGGGCCTAGACCGGAACAACGGAGGTTCCAGCCATGTCACACAGCATGCCCGACGCTGGCAACGGCGTCACCTATCTGCCTCGCCTCACCCCGGTCCGCGTCTGCGATGGCCGTCGAGCCTGGACCGTGCACATCCCGGCCGCCGCACTGGTCGAGGTCCGCCGCGACGATGGTGGCCGAGCGTGGACCGAGCACCAACCGCTGACCAGCCTCACCACCGGTGGTGTCCGATGACCGCCCACGACGGCGGTCAGTTCCATTTCTGTGGCATGCACGCCGAAATGCTGGGCCGAGCCGTGGCGACCATCGTGTATGAGTACCGCGACGCCCCCAAGACTGTCGGAGCCAGGGTCCTTTCCCAGCACGATCACCTGGTGGGCTTCGTCGAGGTCGAGTCGGCGAAGATGCGCGCCGAGAAGGGGATCCCGATATGCGCGTGCCATCGCGGAGGGGAGGCGCGACCATGACACTACTCCCGGCCGTCCTCGAAGCCCTCGAGGATCTGCCCCCGGTCCGCTGGCACCGCGCCCGCCGCGCCGCGCAGTGGCTGGAGGGATACCGACGTGGCAGGGAGGTCGAGCGGATCCAGCTCCTCGGCACCCACGACCAGCCCGCGCCCATCAGCCGGGGCCACCTACGACTCATCCGCTAGCACCAGACACAGCAGCGCCCCCGGTCGACGATCGATCGGGGGCGTTGTCACGTCGGGGCACTCGGGGCTTGGGTTGCGCGGGCTCGGGGTTCGTCGTCCACGACCTCGGCATCGACCGGCTCGTCGTCGGGCTCGGGCTCAGGTGCGACAGATGTCGCACCTGCTG
>JBOHDD010000476.1:0-4875 GCA_050699155.1 Nocardioidaceae bacterium | reverse complement strand
GTCGCCGCCTTCGTCGTCGGCTACGCCGCGATCGCGTGGCTGCTGCGCTACGTCAGCACCCACTCGTACGCACCGTTCGTGATCTACCGGATCGCCCTGGGGGGCCTCACACTGGCCCTGCTCGGCGCCGGCGTGATCTCCCCCTGACCCTGCCCGAGGTGCGTTGAGTGCAGGACGGGCGGGTACGGCGTCAGAGCCAGCCGGAGCGCTTGAAGAACCGGTAGAGCGCTGCGCACGACACCACCATCACCAGCACCGCGAGGCCGTAGCCGTACTGCCACTCCAGCTCGGGCATGTGCTCGAAGTTCATGCCGTAGATGCCCGCGATCATCGTCGGCACGGCCACGATCGCGATCCACGCGGAGATCTTGCGCATGTCGTCGTTCTGCTGCACACCGACGCGGGCGAGGTGGGCGCTGAGGGCGGCCGACAGCAGGTCGTCGAGGGCACCCACCTGGTCGTGCACGCGGACCACGTGGTCGAGGACGTCCCGGAAGAACGGTGCCGCGTCCTCCGGGATCACGTCGACGGTGCGGTTCGCGAAGCGTGACATCGGCTCGCGCAGCGGTGCCACCGCCCGGCGGAACTCCTGCACCTCGCGTTTGAGCGTGTAGATGCGCTGCGCGTCGCTCGTGCGCTCGGTGCTGAACACCGAGTGCTCGATCTCGTCGACGTCGACCTCGAGCGCGGCGGCGACGGTCTCGTACTCATCGACCACCCGGTCGCAGACCGCGTACACCACGGAGGCGGGGCCGTGTCCCAGTACCGAGGCGCGCTCCTCGAGGTCGCGGCGGGCACGACCCAGCTCGGCGCCGGCGCCGTGCCGCCCGGTGACGACGTAGCGCTCACCCACGAAGATGTTGATCTCACCGGTCTCGACCGCGTCGTCCTCGTCGACGTACCAGAGTGTCTTCAGCACCAGGAAGAGCGCATCGTCATACCGCTCGAGCTTGGGCCGCTGGTGTGCGTGCACCGCGTCCTCGACCGCCAGCGGATGCAGCCCGAACTCGCGCGCCACGTCGCCCAGCTCGCTGATGCTGGGCTGGTGCAGGCCGATCCAGACGAAGTCACGTTCGTGGTCGGCAGCGGCGAGCGTCGCATGCAGGTCGTCCTTCGCGTACGGCAGCGACAACCGCTCGCCCTCGCGGTACACGGCGCAGTCGACGATCATGCGGTCATTGTGTCCGCGCCGCGCCTTCGACGCGAGCACCGTCTGGTTAGGGTTGCGGCGTGGCCACCCTCCTCCTTGTCCGTCACGGACGCACCACCGCGAACGCGAGCGGCGTGCTCGCCGGACGCAGCCCCGGCGTGCAGCTCGACGAGGTCGGCAGCACCCAGGCGGCGCAGGTCGGCCAGCGCCTCAGCGAGCTGCCGCTCAGCCGGCTGGTGAGCAGCCCGCTGGTGCGCTGCCGGCAGACGGGAGCGGCCATCGTCTCCCGGCAGTCCGCTCCGCCGGAGGAACGCACGGACAGCAGCATCACGGAGTGTGGATACGGGTCCTGGACCGGTGAGCCCTTGAAGAACCTGGCCCGGCATCCGCTCTGGAAGACCGTGCAGAGCCAGCCTTCCGCGGTCACGTTCCCCGACGGGGAGGCCATGCAGCAGATGCAGGCCAGGGCCGTGGCGGGCGTACGCCGGCACGACGCGGAGGTCGAGGCGGAGCACGGGCCGGACGCCCTGTGGGTGGCGGTCTCGCATGGCGACGTGATCAAGGCCGTACTGGCGGATGCACTCGGACTGCACCTCGACCTCTTCCAGCGGATCGTGGTCGACCCCGGCTCGGTGTCGGTCGTCCGCTACACACGCGGTCGCCCGTTCGTCGTGCACCTCAACGACCACGGCACGGACCTGACCCCTCTGCGGCCTCCGAAGCGGCGGCGTCGACGGGCGACCAGCGACGCCCCGGTCGGCGGCGGGGCTGGCGCGGCTCGCCGTGGCCGGACGTCCTAGGGTCGGGTGCCATGCCAGTCGTCCATCTTTTCGACCCGCCGGAGCGCTTCGTAGCCGGGACGGTCGGTGAGCCGGGTCAGCGCACGTTCTTCCTCCAGGCGCGGTCCGGCGTGCGCGTGACCAGCGTCGCGCTCGAGAAGGAGCAGGTGGTCGCGCTGGCCGAGCGTGTCGACGAGATGCTCGACGAGATCGTGCGGACCAGCGGCGGTGACAGCCCGGTGCCCGCGGTCGCACCCGTCGAGCTCGACGACTCAGAGCCGCTGGAGCAGCCGATAGAGGAGGAGTTCCGGGTCGGCACCATGACGCTGGCGTGGGACAACGCGGCCGAGCAGGTGGTGCTGGAGATCTTCTCGGTGCAGGCGTCCGTCGAGGACGAGGACGAGGAGGAACAGCGCGCGCCGGTGGAGGACGACGCCGACGTCGGTGAGGTGCTGGAGGTGCACCTGACTGCCGCGCATGCCCGTGCCTTCGCCAAGCGGGCCGAGAACGTGGTGTCGGCGGGTCGTCCGCCCTGCCCGTTCTGCGGCAACCCGCTCGACCCCCAGGGCCACATCTGTCCACGCGCCAACGGGTTCCGCCGCCTCAGCGCATGAACGAAACCGCCTGGTTGCGGCTGCTCGACGAGGGACGGCTCGAGATCGAGGGGCGGTTGCTGACGGCGTCCAACGCCACTTTCGTCGGCGAGCTGGCGCTGGACGGCACCACGGCCGCCTGCGTGTACAAGCCGATCCGTGGTGAGCGGCCGCTCTGGGACTTCCCCGACGGCACCCTGGCCTACCGTGAGCGTGCCGCCTACCTGGTGTCGGCGGCGACCGGCGTCCCCCTGGTGCCACCGACGGTGCTGCGCGACGGGCCGTTCGGCTACGGCATGTGCCAGCTCTGGATCGACGAGGACGTCTCGCAGGAGATGGTGGACATCCTCCCGGTGGGTCCTGACCGGCCGGGCTGGCTGCACATCCTCGACGCCGAGGACCAGCGTCGCCGTCCGGTGAGCCTTGTCCACCGCGACGACCCGAGGCTGCAGCAGATGGCGGTCCTGGACGCGGTGATCAACAACGCCGACCGCAAGGGCGGTCATGTGCTGGTCGATGCGGACGGCCGGCTGTTCGGGGTGGACCACGGTGTCTGCTTCCACCAGGAGGAAAAACTGCGCACCGTGCTGTGGGGATGGGCGGGCAGCAGGCTCACGGAGGCATGTGTGGAGGCCCTGCGGTGCCTGGAGCAGGCCCTGGGCGCCGACCTGAAGGCGCAGCTGGGTGAGCTGCTGAGCGTGCACGAGGTCGAGATGATGACCCAGCGCCTGGACCGCCTCCTGCGGACGACGCAGTTCCCGCTGCCGTCGGCGGACTGGCCGGCGATCCCGTGGCCCGCCTTCTGAGGGGGCGCGGTTACGCTGCCTTGCATGCGTGCCTGGTCTGCCCCGGAAGTGCCGCTCCTCACCGACGCGTTCGGTTTCGCGCCCTCCGTGGTGGTCCACGACACGGGCTCCGGCGGTTTCGTCGCGACCCATCCGCAGGAGACTGCTCGGCTCTACGTCTGCGGCATCACGCCGTACGACGCCACCCACCTGGGGCACGCCGCCACCTACCTCGCCTTCGACCTGCTCGTCCGGGCCTGGCGCGATGCGGGCCACGAGGTGGTCTACGTGCAGAACGTCACTGACATCGACGACCCGCTGATCGAAAGGGCCGGTGCGACCGGTGAGCACTGGGCGGAGATGGCCGAGCGCGAGACGGACCTCTTCCGCGAGGACATGGCAGCGCTGCGGATCGTCCCGCCGACCTACTTCGTCGGCGCTGCCGAGTCGACGTCGCTGGTGGTCGACCTGATCATCAGGCTGCGGGAGGCGGGAGCGGTCTACGAGGTCGACGGCGACCTCTACTTCCCGGTGGCGACCGACGCCGGCTTCGGCGGTGTCGCCAACCTCGAGCGCGCCGTGATGGTCGACCTGTTCGGTGAGCGCGGGGGAGACCCGGAACGGGCCGGCAAGAAGGACGCACTCGACTGCCTGCTCTGGAGACGTGAACGCCCCGGTGACGGGGCCGGGGACCCGGTCTGGGACTCGCCGTTGGGGCGCGGCCGTCCCGGCTGGCACGTCGAGTGCACGGCCATCGCATTGGAGTACCTGAGGATGGCCTTCGACGTGCAGGGCGGTGGCAGCGACCTCGCGTTCCCGCACCACGAGATGTGCGCGTCGCAGGCACAGGCCGCGGAGTCCACCCGGCCGTTCGCGCAGGCCTACGTGCACGCCGGGATGGTGGGGCTCGACGGGGAGAAGATGTCGAAGTCTCGCGGCAACCTGGTCTTCGTCTCCGCGCTACGCCGGCACGGCGTCGACCCCCAGCTGATCCGCCTGGCTCTGCTGAGCCATCACTACCGCGACGACTGGGAGTGGACCGACGACGCCCTCGACGGGGCTCGGCAACGGCTGGGGCGCTGGTCGGAAGCGGCAGCCCTCGCGACCGGGCCGGACACGTCCAACCTGCTGATCGACCTGCGCAGCGCCCTGGCCCGTGACCTGGACGCACCGAAGGCGCTGCTCGCGGTCGACCAGTGGGTGGACCAGGCCCTCGGGACGGGAGGACCGGACACCACGGCACCGGCAACGTTCCGAGCGCTCTGCGACGCCCGGCTGGGGATCAGCCTTCCGGCTGGCCACCCTGGCGGCGCTTGAGGTACCGCTCGAACTCCTTGGCGATCGCCTCACCACTGGCCTCGGGCAGGTCCGTGGCGTCGCGCGACTCCTCCAGCGACCGCACGTAGTCGGCGACCTCGCTGTCCTCACGGGACAGCTCCTCGACCCCCCGCTCCCAGGCGCGGGACTCCTCGGGCAGGTCACCCAGGGGTCCGGCGATCTCCAGGATGTCCTCGATCTGGCCGAGCAGCGACAGCGTCGCCTTCGGGCACGGCGGCTGGGCGACGTAG
>JBOHDD010000475.1:0-8145 GCA_050699155.1 Nocardioidaceae bacterium | reverse complement strand
GCGTTCAGCCGCGCGACCGCGGCCTCGACGTCCGCCTGCGCAGCAGTGGCGGGCAGGTCGACCCGGATCGACTCGATGCCGACCTCGGCGCAGTCCCGATGCTTACCGGCCACGTAGGTGCGGCTGCCCGGGTCGTCACCGACCAGCACGGTGCCCAGACCGGGAACGACACCGCGGGCCCGGAGCTTGTCCACGCGCTGCGTCAGCTCACCCTTGATCGCCGTCGCCGTCGCCTTGCCGTCGAGAATCTGCGCCGTCACGGACCGCAGTCTGCCACCCGCCGTACGACCCTCGTCGAGTGGCGCGAAATGGCTGGGTTGCGGCTGGTGGCTGCCCCACCGGCTGCGCCCCCGCGTCTGGCTGGCCACCACCACCAGCTGGGTGCACGTGCAGCGACAGGGTCTCTACGTACGGCGCTCACGTGTCACCGAGTACGACGACCTCGACGGCGTGCCCGTCGTCGACGCGCCGTACACCCTCGTGGAGCTGGCCCGGGACCTCGCCCTGGTGGACCTCGTGCCGATCGTCGACTGCGCGCTGCGCAGCGGGACACGGCAGGACGACATCCTGGCGGCCGCGCGACCACGTATCCCGGGCGCCCGACGGCTGCGTCACGCAGTCGAGCTCGCCGACGAGCGCAGCGAGTCATGGTGGGAGTCCGTCCTGCGGCTGCTCCACGTACTACCCGGCCTCGGCCCAGTCGAGTGTCAGGTGCCGCTCTGGCATGACGGCGTGTTCGTCGCCCGGGCGGACCTCCATCTCGTCGGGACTCGGCGATATCCCGAGTGTGACGGCGGCAAGCATCGGGAGAAGGAGCGGCACGCTGCCGACCTACGCCGCGAGAAGGGCATGCACAGACAGCAGCTCGAGCGCTACGGCTACAGCACGACTGAGATCGCCAGGAGCCCCGGGATGATCATCCGCGACGCCGAGGACGCGAGAGGGTGGCGTCACGACCCGATGCGCCTGCGGATCTGGTGGAGCTACGCCCGCGCGTCGACGCTGACCGCATACGGCCGGACCCGGCTCGCCGCCCGCCTCGAGCGCTATCGCCTCGCCGCCAACCGTTGAGTGGCGCGAAGTGGCTGGTTCGACGGCGGCAACCCAGCCATTTCGCGCCACTCGACGCAACGGAAGCAGAGCGCGCTAGTGGAAGAAGTGCCGGGTCCCGGTGAGATACATGGTGATCCCGGCTGCCTGCGCCGCCTCGATGACCTCCGCGTCCCGCATCGACCCGCCGGGCTGTACGACGGCCCGCACGCCGCCGTCGATCAGCACCTGCAGCCCGTCGGCGAACGGGAAGAAGGCATCGCTGGCGGCCACCGAGCCGGCGGCCCGCTGACCCGCCCGGGAGACCGCGAGACCGGCCGCGTCCACCCGGTTGACCTGCCCCATCCCGACCCCGACGGTGGCTCCGCCGGAGGCCAGCAGGATGGCGTTGGACTTCACCGCGCGACAGGCCCGCCACGCGAAGCCGAGATCGGCCAGCGCCGCGTCGTCCAGCGGCGAGCCGGCGGCCAGCGTCCACGTCGACGGCGCGTCGCCCTCGGCGTCGATCGCGTCCCGGGCCTGCAGCAGCAGCCCGCCCGAGATCGGCCGGAACTCCGTGCCGCCGCGGGTGGCGTCCGGGCACAGCAGCAGCCGGATGTTCTTCTTGGCCGTGAGCGTCTCCACCGCACCGTCGTCGTACGCCGGAGCGACCACGACCTCGGTGAAGACCTCGGCGACCTGCCGCGCCATCTCGACCGACACCGCGCGGTTGACCGCGATCACGCCACCGAATGCCGACACCGGATCGCACTCGTGCGCCTTGCGGTGCGCCTCGGCCACGTCGGCGCCGATCGCGATCCCGCACGGGTTGGCGTGCTTGATGATCGCCACCGCCGGTGCGTCGAAGTCGTACGCCGCTCGCCGGGCAGCGTCGGCGTCGACGTAGTTGTTGTACGACATCTCCTTGCCGTGCAGCTGCTCGGACTGCGCCAGGCCCGGCTGCGGCACGAACCCCGACCTGTACAGCACCGCCTTCTGGTGCGGGTTCTCGCCGTACCGCAGCACGGCCGCCCGGTCCCAGGTCGCGCCGACCCAGGACGGCCACCCCGTGCCCTCGCCGGAGTCGGTGACCACGCAGCCCATCCACGAGGCGACGTTCACGTCGTACGTCGCGGTGTGCACGAACGCGTCGGCGGCCAGCCGCTGCCGTTCGCCCAGAGTGAACCCACCGTCCCGGACGGCGGCCAGCACCTCGCCGTAGCGCTCCGGCGACACCACGATCGCCACGCTGGCGTGGTTCTTCGCCGCCGCACGTACCATCGACGGCCCGCCGATGTCGATCTGCTCCACGCACTCGTCGGGCGAGGCGCCCGACACGACCGTGTCGGTGAAGGGGTAGAGGTTGGACACCACCAGGTCGAACGGCTCGATGTCGAGCTCGGCCAGCTGCTTCTCGTGCGCCGGCAGCCGCCGGTCGGCGAGGATGCCCGCGTGCACCCGGGGGTGGAGGGTCTTGACCCGTCCGTCCAGGCACTCGGGGAACCCGGTCAGCTCCTCGACCCTGGTCACCGGCACGCCCGCGTCGGCGATCCGCCCCGCGGTCGAGCCGGTCGAGACCAACGCCACGCCGGCGTCGTGCAGACCCCGGGCCAGCTCCTCCAGCCCGGCCTTGTCGTAGACCGAGACGAGCGCCCGCCTGACCGGCCGGCGCCCCTCGTCGACAGTGCTCTCTGTGCTCACGAGCCGATCCGAACCTTCCTGCCGGTGACGATGAACCCTTCCCGGACCATGCGGCCCAGGGTGTCGACGAGCATCCCCCGCTCGGCGACCTTGATGCGCTCGGTCAGGGTGTCGAGGTCGTCATCGTCCTCGACGGGTACGGCGACCTGCGCCACGATCGCGCCGGTGTCGACACCCTCGTCGACCACGAACAGGGTGGCCCCGGTGATCCGGACGCCGTACGTCAGCGCGTCGCGCGGACCGTGGATACCGGGGAACGACGGCAGCAGCGCGTTGTGCGTGTTGACAAACCGGCCGCCGAAGTGACTGAGGAACGCCTGCCCGACGAGCTTGAGGAACCCGGCGGACACGATCAGGTCGGGCTCGTACTCGGCGCAGGCCTTGGTGAGGGCGAGGTCCCACTCCTCGCGGGAGCCGTGGTCGCCGACCCGCTGCACGAACGTGGGGACACCGGCGCGTTCGGCACGGGCCAGGCCCTCGATGGCGTCACGGTCGGCGCCGACGGCCACCACCTGCGCGCCGTACCCCTGGACCTGGCAGGCGTCCAGCAGCGCCTGGAGGTTGGTGCCGGTCCCCGAGACGAGGACGACGAGACGGGCGGTCACCGGTGGTCTCCCTGGATGGTGGACGCGGTCGCTGGCGGGCGGCGGTCGCCACCCTACCGAGCACGACGCAGCCGCCAGCACACCACCATGCCGCCGAGGAGGCCACCGAGACCCATCGACAGGCTCCCGGCGCCCACACACGCAAGGACGTCGGCTCCGGTCTCGGCCATCCGCCCCGGCCCGACGGAGCCACCGGCCAGACCGGTGAGGGCACCGGTGGCGACACCGCCGACCAGCCCGGTGAGCGCACCCCGGAGCGCGGCCCGGTCGAACCGGAGCACGGGATGGTGGCGCAACGCGACGACGGCGGCGAGCAGACCGACGAGCACCGGTACGGCGAGCAGGCCGGTCGCCCACCACGGCGCCGATCCCTCGTCGGGCAGCGCGGACAGCAGCGGGAACGCGGGTACCGGGCCCAGCGTCACCCCGCTCGGCGCGACGACCGTGTCCGCTCCGAAGGAGAACCCGGGACCGAGCACGTAGGACGCGGCGAGCAACGAGGCGTTCGGCAGCAGCAGGAGGCCCACGAGCGTGAAGATCGCCCCTCCGACCGCACCGGTGTCCATCGCTTCGGCCACGTTGGCCGCCTGCCCGAAGTCGGCGACCAGCCCTGCGGTCACCAGCAGCGCGCCGACACCGAGCATGGCCATGACGGCGACCGCGCCGCCGCGCAGCGCCGCCCGGGCGTCCCGGGGCAGCACGGCCAGCACCTCCTCGTGCAGGCCGGCACCGACCACCATGCCCGGACCGGCGGTGAGGGCGGCCAGCAGCAGTGCGCAGAGGAAGGCACGTCCGGGGGAGACACCGACCGCCGCGGTCCCGGCCAGCAGGGCGCACAAGGTGGCGACCGTGGCGAACCCCGCGCTGACGATCGCCGTACCCGCGGTGGCGGCGCGTGCGTCGGCCACCCGCGCCGCGGCCGCCGCCCAGACGGCGGAGCGCCACAACAGCAGCCCGGAGCCCGCGGTCAGCCCGAGGGGAACCGCGCCGATCGTGACCGCGTCGGCACGCAAACCGCTGCCGAGCCCCAACAGCCAGGCGTCGGCGCCCACGCGTACGGCATCACCCGGCGAGCCGGTCGAGCCGATGAACCAGCCCACCATCGCCACGCCGATGCACAGGGCGAGCCCGGCGCCTGCCGACCAGCACACGGCCAGCCCGGCGGTCAGGGCCAGCGGTCTGGGTCCGTCGGCGTCCGAGCCGGGTGCCCGGGTGCGGGTGCGGTCGAGGAGGGCAGCCATCGCGCCCATCGTCCCCGCCCGGTGTGACCCCTCGGCCCTGACACGCCGAGGCGACACGGGATGGTCGCTGCGCATACTCTTGCTCACGCACCGTGGTCGCGATCGCGTCCTGCCTGTGGCGATGGTCACGGCGATTGGGTCGGCGGCGGATCGTCGTCTACGGTCGGGGCTTGGTTTGCGGGCCGCCTCGGGGAGCTCGGCACCATCCCCGAATGGCCACGATCAGTTACGAGGAGACGTGAGATGACACGTGTCGACGACTTCGACGCGTTCTATCACGCCGGCCGCACGCCGCTGCTGCACCAGACCTATGCCGTCACCGGTGACGTGGTCCGCGCGGCGAGTGCCGTCGAGCATGCGTTCGCCAACGCCTGGAGCCAGTGGCGCAAGGTCCGCCGCTTCGACGATCCCATCGGCTGGGTTCGCAACGATGCCTGGCGGGAGGCCGCAAGCCAGCTCCCCCTCCGCCGGCGGCGCCGGCCGTGGCGCCGGTCCGGCGGCGAGGCCGCCAGCGACCGGCACGAGGGGGACCTGGCGGCGCTGATGGGCTTGCCGGACGGTCAGCGCAAGGTGGTCGTGCTCTACCACCTGGCCCGCCTGCCGATCGACCGCATCGCCCGCGAGGTGGGGATCTCCGAGGCCACGGCCTCGTCCCTGCTGGTCAGCGGCGAGCAGAGCTGGGGAGACGGGCGGACGACGATCGCCACCGCCCTGGCCAACATCGGGGGCGACGTCCAGCAGGTCCGGTTGATCCGCGCGCCCAGCCTGCGCCGCGCCGGGGAGAAGCGCTACCGGCAGCAGACGCTCGTCGGCGTCGTCACAGCCTCAGCGCTGCTGGCCGCCGGCGGCCTGCTGATCGTGAACGACAGCGGCGCGCCGGTCCATCAGACAGCCGCCCGGGGTGCCGCCCAGGTCGACGCGCAGCCGCCGGCCTCGCGGACCACGACCGCCGCGACCGGCGCCCCCGATCTGGACGAGAGTGGGCCCGAGCCGTTCCTGCTGGACGAGGGGGCCCTGCTCACCCCCACGGAGATGGGCAGGCTGACGAGGCCACACAACGAGTGGACGACCACGTCGACTACCAATGGCACCACGGGGGACCCGATCTACGCGGACTGTCAGCAGCAGCCGTTCGCCGACCCTGACGGTTCGCAGTCCCTGCTGCGCCGGTTCCGGTCCGACGCACGCTCGGACGACCTCAGGGCCGTCCAGGTTCTCGAGGAGTCCCGCAACGAGAAACAGGCGGCACGAGCGTTCGACACGATGGAGAGCTGGTACGGCCGCTGCGCCGACGACGGTGTCCAGCTCCTGAACACCACCAAGGTCCGCGAGCTCGGTGACGAGGCGGTGGCGTTCCGACTCCGCAGGGTCGGCACGAGGGACACCTACCTGACCGTCGGTGTGGTCCGCACCGGCCCGATCACGACGGCGGTGATCGCCTCCACGCGTGCCGACCGGCCGGTCGCGCCGCCGCGGGTGCTCAACCGGGCAGGAGTCTCGGTCACCCGGACCTGCCTCCCGGTGAGCGGCGACTGCAGCACGCTTTTCAGGACCCGCGAGGTCCCTCCGCTGCCGACGAACGAGGACCCCGGCTTCCTGGCGGCCTACGACCTCCCCAGCATCTCGAACGTGACCGCGCCCTGGGTCGGCACCGACCCGGAGCGCAGTCCGGACGACCCCGCGGCGACACCGTGCGAACGGGCGACCTTCGGCAAGCCGCAGAAGGCACGCAACCGGGTGTTCGTCCTGCCGACCGCGAAGAAGCTGCCGCGGCGGTTCGGCCTGTCGGAGACCGTGGGCACCTTCGCCAACCGCAAGAACGCACGGCAGTTCATCCGCCGGGCCGAGGCGAGCGCGCGGGCGTGCCCGGACCGCGAGCTCAGCGCATCGGTCCCGAACTCGCGGGCGCTGCCGGACCGGATGCACGGTCACGTGTGGAGGTTCGAGTTCGAGGTCGACCGGGGCAACAGCGTCTTCTACCGCGTCGGGCTGGTGCGCTCGGGCCGTCGGGTGGCGGTGGTCTCCATGTCACCGTCGGAGCGGTACGACGTGGCGCCGCCGGAGTTCACCGCGCTGATGCTCCGCGCCGGTCAGCGGCTCTCCGAGGCCCGCTGACGGCGTAGGTTGGGGCGCATGACGCGCCACGATCTCGTCGACGGCGACCTGACACGAGCCGCCGCAGCGGAGTGCGACGTCGCCGACCCTTTGGCCTTCGCCCGGGACCGGTTCGTGCTGCGCGACGATCTGGTCTACCTCGACGGCAACTCGCTCGGTGCCCTGCCCCGAACCGTGAGCGAGCGCGTGTGCGACGTCGTCGAGCGGGAGTGGGGCCACGACCTCATCGGATCCTGGAACACCGCAGGATGGGGAGAGCGACCGACCCGCACCGGCGCCCGCATCGCCGGCCTGGTCGGCGCGCGGCCCGACGAGGTGGTGGTCGCCGACTCCACGTCGGTCAACCTGTTCAAGCTGCTGGTCGCCGCCGCTCGGCTGCGCCCCGACCGCAGCGTGGTCGTCATCGAGCCCACGACCTTCCCCACCGACGGCTACATCACCGCCTCGGTCGCGCGCACCCTCGGTCTGGAGCTGCGCTGGTGCGACCCGCTGGACCCACTGGCCTCCGTTGACGAGGACACCGCCGTACTCGCGCTCACGCACGTCGACTTCCGCAGCGGCCGGATGTTCGACATGGACGCCGTCACCGCCGGTGCGCACACCGCCGGCGCCCTGATGCTCTGGGACCTCTGCCACAGCGCGGGCGCCGTGCCGGTGGACCTGCGTGCTGCGGGAGCCGACATGGCCGTGGGATGCACGTACAAGTACCTCAACGGCGGGCCGGGCGCACCGGCGTACTGCTTCGTGCGGGCCGACCTGCTGCCCTCCGTCGACCAGCCGCTGGCCGGCTGGTGGGGCCACGCGGCGCCGTTCGACATGCACCGCGACTACACCCCGGCACCAGGCGTCGACCGGCTGCGTGCGGGGTCCCCGCAGATTCTCGGGCTGGCCGCGCTGGACGCGGCGCTGGACGCATTCGACGGCGTCGAGATGTCCGACCTCAGGCGCAAGTCGGTCGGGCTGACGTCACTGTTCATCGAGCTTGTCCGACGGCACACCGACCTGGAGGTGGTGACTCCCGAGCGAGCCGGGGAGCGCGGCAGCCAGGTGTCACTGCGGCACCCCCGAGCCTACGGGCTGGTGCAGGCGCTGATCGCGCGCGGCGTCGTGGGGGACTTTCGCACACCTGACATCGCCCGGTTCGGGTTCGCACCGCTCTACATCCGGTACGCCGACGTGTGGGACGCCGTTGCCGCGCTGAGGCGGGTGCTCGACGGCAGGGAGCACGACGACCCGGCGTACGCCGTACGCCAGGCGGTGACCTGACCAGAAGAGGACGCAACCGGGCGGGCCGCCCAGGCGTCTACCAAGGGGAGAGACACGGAACGGGGGTCGAGTCGATGGATGCTGCAGCGTTCGACGCGTTCTACAGCGCATCGTTCTCGCGTGTGGTGGGACAGGTGTATGCGATGTGTGGCGACTTCGCGGAGGCGCAGGACTGCGTCCAGGAGGCA
>JBOHDD010000474.1:0-3928 GCA_050699155.1 Nocardioidaceae bacterium | reverse complement strand
GCGAACTCCTGCGCCGGGGCCGAGTCGGGGTCGGCGAGCAGCCCGTTGATGCGGGTGACGTGGGCGTGGGCGATGTCGGCGATGTCGGAGGCCCACTTCTCCCAGTACTTGCGTTCGCCGACCTTCTTGACGATCCGGGCGTACATCGCGTCGCGGAACTCGGCGAGGTCGAACCCGAGCATCAGCTGCTCGCCGGCCCGCCGGGCCTCGGCCTCCCGCTGTTCGGAACTCCGGTCGTCACCCGTCCGTTCGATCTCCGGGCGTGGTGTGGCGTCATCGATGACCACCCGGTCCGGTGGGGCCTGGTTGAGCTCGATCTGGTTGACCATCGCGTGGAAGCGCTCGTCGTGCGAGCGCAGCGCCTGCAGCACCTGCCACACCACCTGGTAGCGCTTGTTGTCCCCGAGTGCCTCGCTCGCCGCGATCCCGGAGGGCACCACGACGGGCAGGACGATGTAACCGAGCTTCTTGCCTGGCGCCTTGCGCATCACCCGACCGACGGCCTGCACGATGTCGACCTGCGAGCCGCGCGGAGTCAAGAACATCACCGCGTCCAGTGCCGGGACGTCCACGCCCTCGGACAGGCAGCGGACGTTGGTCAGCACCCGACACACACCATCCGAGCCGTCGGAGCCAGTGACGTCGGCCTTGAGCCAGGCCAGGTGCTTGTTGCGCTCCTGCACCCCCATGGTGCCGTCGACGTGCACCGCCGCCACCCGTGGCTGAGCTCGCTCCTGCGACCCGACGTCCTCCAGGGCCCGGTCGACCAGCACCGGGAACGACGCCGAGGCCTGTTTGGAGGCTTTGATGTCCTTGGCGAAGGCGACCGCGCGCCGCATCGGAAGGGGGTCGGTGTCGCGTTCGGTGGGGTCGAGGAAGTTCTTGGCCAGCCCGTTCCAGCATCCCAGCAGCTTCGCCGCGTCGCCCAGGGCGATCTCGCCGGAGGTGGCCATCGCGGTTTGGAAGTTCTCCGCGACGTAGGCCTCGTCGACGGCCAAGACCAGCACCTTGTAGTCGGTGAGTAGGTCGGCCTCGACGGCGTCGCCGAAGCCCAGCCGGTGCAGCTCGGGGCCGTAGGTGGTCTCGTCGTTCATGTCGGCCAGCACCGCCTCGGCCTCGGCCGCCTTGCGCTTGACCTCTTCGCCGAACACCCGGGGCGTTGCGGTCATGTACAGCCGCTTCGCGCCGCGCAGGAAGTCGCGGTCGTGCACCTTCACGAAGTGCGACTCGTCGGCCTCTGCGAGCGTGACGCCGGTGGTGCGGTGCGCCTCGTCGCAGACGATCAGGTCGAACTCGCCCAGCCCCTGCTGCTGGGCTTCGGAGATCACGTCGATGGACTGGTAGGTGGAGAACACCACCGTCATCCGTGGGGTGGCCCGCTTGCCGACCTCCATGCGTGTCACCAGCGTGTCCGCGTCGGTGGTGGCGGGCTCGGTCAGGTCGATGGTGGAGATCTCGCCCTCGTCAGTGGTCTTGCGACCGACCCGTACGTCGGAGCACACGGCGAACGGGCGGATGTCGATCTGCGCTTCAGCCATCCATTCGCGCAGGCTCTGGGACAGCAGCTGGATGCTGGGGACCAGGAACAGCACCCGCCCGCCGGCGCCGACCATCTCTTCGGCGATGCGCAGGCTGGTGAAGGTCTTGCCGGTGCCGCAGGCCATGATCAGCTTCCCGCGATCTCGCTCGGCCAGCCCGGTGATCACGTCCTTGCGGGCGCGTTCCTGGTGCGGGCGCAGGTTCTTCCGCCCGACCGGGACCAGCACCTCGGGGGTGCGCCAGGAGAACTTCGACCAGTCGATCTTGGCCTCGTCCAGGTAGGCCAGGTCCACCCGCTGCACCGGCACAGCCTGGTGCGCCGCGGTGGCCACCGCGTTGGCGTTCCAGTTGTCCGCGGTGTCGAACAGGTAGCGGCTGACGAACTCGCGGCCTCCCGAGGCGGACAGGAACGTGTCCAGATCGCCTTTGGACACCCGGTGGGTGGGGTCGTAGAACTTGCACTGGATCGCCGCCAGACCGTCGCGGTCGCGGTGCTGGGCGACGATGTCAATCCCGGTGTCGCCGCGCCCGCCGCGGTCGGGCCAGACCGACCACAGCCACACGTCGGAGAAGCGGCTTACCCACTCGGGATCGGTCTTGAGGAAGGTCAGGACCAGCCGCTCGAACCTGTCCCCCTTGTCGCGCTCATCCAGCGCCGTCTCACGCAGGCCTTCGAGCACGTCGCGGATCGTGACCGACATGGGCCCCATCCTGCCTGACAGCAGCGGCGCATGTCGGGAGGTACCGGGCAGTCGTTGCACGATCGCAAGCCGACCGGAAGTGCTGGCCGTGCCCTCACCGCTCGTGGACGAGCGACTGTCCGGCGGGCGCGACCTCGGGTCGCTGCGCGGCCTGCAGGCGCCGTCGGGTCGGCTCGAGCTCCCGCTCGACGATGTCGACCGCCTGGGTGAGCAGCTGCTCCGACTCGCCGTCGCCGGTGCGGGCCAGCTGAGTGAGACCGATGCCGGCGGCGGCGATCTGGTCGCGGACGGATTCCTCGAGCACGACGCGGCAGTAGGCGAGGGTCGAGGCGGGCACGGGTGCGGCCAGGGCGATGGTGGCGAGCTCGTCGGCGTGCTGGCCTTGCGGGCCGAGCTGGTCGGCCCGGCGCAGGGCTGCGAGCAGGGTGACCTGGTCGATGGGTTGTCCGCGCTCGCGCATGGCCAGCAGATGGGTGTACCAGTCGCCGTAGTGGGGGTGAGCGAAGTCGTCGGCTTCGAGCCAGTCGCGGACATGGTCCAGTGCGGCGGGCTGGATGATGAGACCACCGATGGCGGCGGCCTCGATACGGCGGCGGTAGGCGTCGAAGCCGTGTTGGTCGCTCACGACGCACCACCACCCTCTGCGCCATCCGCGCCCCCCTCGCTCCCGTCGTCGGCGGTCTTCGGGGCGTGCGCGAGGCGCAGCCGGCGTCGTGCCTGCCGCAGCACCCGCAGTTGGTCGGGGTCGGTGACCTGTCCGTAGCCGTCGGCATCGGCGGTGAGCTGCCAGAAGCGACCCTGCCAGTACAGCGGGTCGCCGAGGTCGGCGCCGATGACCTCGGCCTCGCCGTTGGCCACGGTGTCGGTGATCTCGGTCATCGGCACGACGTCAGGTGCGGAGTGAGAGTCTTCGGCCGACGGTTTGGTTTGCTGAGTGAAGGCGTCCGGGTCGTCGACGGCGCGGCCGTAGGCGGCGGTGCCGCGGTCCTGGTGAGCCTCGGTGCAGCGTCCGGTCTTCCAGCGGGTGGCGAGCCGGTGTTCGAGTCCGGGAAGCCAGCGCTCATGCCACTCCCCGGGTCCGTAGGGGCTGGCGCCGGTGGAGGTGTAGGCGGCCTTCCAGGCCGCATGCGCCGCGGTGATCTCCTCGACGACGTCGGGGTGGCGCCACCAACAGGACGGGAGCGATTCGGCCAGGGGATAGCGGGTGTGCAGCCAGGTGAGCCAGTCGGCGAGCTCGCGCCACAGGGCGCTTGCCTGGCGGTCGGGAAGGTGCCGCCAGCACCAGGGGGCGGGCTTGTCGTCGTTGCCGTCCTCCTTGCTGGCATCGGCGCCGGCGTCGGCGGCTTCCATCGTGTTGGCGGCGTGGGCGTCTTGCTGGGTGAGGCGGTCGGTGAGCTGGCGGACCTCGGCCGACAGCCGGTTGAGGCTGAGCTGATGGATCTCGACCGTGGCCTGCAGGGCGGCGACCTCGTCGACACTGCCGGCGCCGGCGTGGCTGTCCCGTGCTCGGTCGGTCACGATGCCTCCTCCGCCGGCGGGCTGGTGGACTTCAGCAGGCGGCGCAGGTGCTTGTCGCGGAACGTGAACCGCAGCCGCACGCGGGTGGCGGGCAGGTTCTGGTACTGCACGACGGCGGTGTCGGCGGGCAGCTCGCGCAGCGTGTGCAGGGGGGCGAGGTCCTCGGCGTG
>JBOHDD010000473.1:0-3686 GCA_050699155.1 Nocardioidaceae bacterium | reverse complement strand
CCTGTCGATGAACCGGGCGCTGATGGCCGCCGGCCTGGTCGACCGTGTGCAGGTGACGATCTTCCCCGTCGTCACCGGTCAGACCAGGCTGGACCCCATCTTCCGGGGTGCGGCCGACTTCGACCTGGATCTGGTCGAGAGCCGGACGCTCGACGGTCACACCCAGGAGCTCATCTACCGACCTACGCTCCACTGATCTCCCAGGAGTCGAAGAAGGGTTCGTCATGTGTGCATTCACGGCGCCGGTACGGACGGGCAGCCGGATCGCGTCGGCTTGCACGACCGGAGGTGGATGCGCCCGCAGCAGCCCACGTCCAGCACCACTCCGACTCCCAACTCGGTCAGTATCGCAGCAACGCGCTCGTAGAGGCTGACGCTTGAATGTGCCCGCGCGACCTGCATGCCCAGCCGGTAGCGCTCGGGATCGGAGTCGCAGTCGAACGGAACGGTCATCGCTCCAGCGTGCCGCCCCACCCTCATCCGCGGCACGCAGGGGATCCCTCGACGGCGAGGAGATCGATGAGCCGTTCTGACCGCCGAGGGATCGCTAGCCGGGCGTCGCGTCGCGGTCGACCTTGGGTCGCTCACGGCGAACCCCATGCACATTGGCTGTGCGCGGAAGCAACCACCAGCGGGTACCCGCAGACGTACGGGTAGCCCCGCATCGGTGACGCGCCGAAACGCCCGGCGACCCGGTATGGTTTTGTCCGCACGAAGCCGCCGCGGGTCAGTGCATGACCGCGGTCTGCCCGCCCGCAACGCCCCTCGGACCTTCGCCGGGCTGCTGCCGAACCGCCGGCGGCAGGAGCGCGTGAGCACGCTCTGCTCGCAGTACGTGGGCGGCGCGAGCGGGAATCGTAGTGGCCGACGCGCCGGTCGCGGCGTGTGGTTGGCTCGCCAAGCACTGACCCAGCCACGTAATCGGCCCTTCCCGGCCGCATCAACCCAGGAGATCAGACATGAACACCACCTCAGCCGTGGTCACCGGAGGAGGCCGGGGTATCGGCCTTGCGATCGCTGCACGACTGGCCGCCGCCGGTCACCGCGTGCTGATCACTGACATCGACGGCGAGGCCGCGGCGAAGGCTGCACGAGAGATCGGGCGCGGCGCGGTGGGCATGCAGCAGGACGTGCGCGACATCGGCGGACATCGTGACGTTGCCACGAGGGCTGCAGCCCTCGGCGAGCTCACCATCTGGGTGAACAACGCCGGCATCCTGATCGCCGGGGACAGCTGGACCCATGAGGACGACGAGCTGGCCGCCATCCTGGAGATCAACATCCGCGGCGCCCTGGCCGGCTCGAACGCGGCGGTCCAGGCGATGGGCGCCAAGGGGGGCCGCATACTCAACATCGCGTCCATCTCGGCCCTCGCCCCGGTGCCGGGCCTGGCGGTGTACGCCGCCACCAAGGCCGCGGTGCTGTCGTTCACCACCTCGCTGCAGGGCGACCTCGACCACGCCGGTCTGCCCATCAAGGTCAAGGCCCTCTGCCCCGATGTCGTCGGCACCCAGATGGTGTCCGACCGCGTCGGCGACCCCGGTGCCGCGATGCTCTTCGCGGGCCCCAAGCCCCTCGATGCGGACGCGGTTGCGAAGGCCGGACTCGACCTTCTCGAGAGCCGCCAGGTGTTCAGTGTCGTTCCGCGATGGCGTGGCGTGGTCGCCCGCACCACTGATGTGGCCCCCACGCTCGGTCTCGCGGCGCTGGCGGTGATGCGCAAACTGGGTGATCGTGCCCAGGCCAAGGGAATGCGTCTTGGTGCGAAGGAGAACTCGAAGTGACGTCCACGCCGACCGCGCTGGTGATCCTGCTGGCGGCGGCCTCCCGGCGGCGGGCTTCAGGCCGGCGGCAGCGGTGACCGATGGGCAGCGTCCCGCAGCCTTCCGAACGTCACCAGTGGCACCCGTCCGGGACCGGACCTGGCACGGCGACCGAGCCCGGTGGCGGGAACCCGCGCAACGTGGCGCTCGTCAACGTCGGCCCCCGTCTCGAGGAGCCGCAGCCGTTCGTCGCCGGCCTGACCCTGGCCGACACCGCGGTCGGTGCCGCCGTGACCGCGCCGTGGTGGCGCGAGCAGAAGCAGGGCACCCAGCTCACCCTGGGCGACGTCTCGCCGTTCTCCGCCAACGTCGACTTCGGGCGGCTCCACGATCGGGTGCGTGACAAGGTTCGTAGAGGACTTGGACGTCGGACGCAGGTTGACCGAACCGGCCCTTGGCGCACATCAGGTGGCGCACATCAGGTGGTGCACCGAGGTCGCGCTATCACCCGGCACAGCACGAGGTGACCTCCGCGGTTCAGGAGGCGACCCGTTCCTGCTCCTTGACCTCGGGGCGCTGTGGGTTGGTGTCGCCGGTTAGGCCGACGAGCCCAGCGACCGGACGGCCGAGCCGACGCAGCAGTGTGCGCCGGGTCTTCTCGACGTAGCCGTTGGGCAAGGAGAGCCGGATGACCTTGGCCCAGGCCGAGGCAACCTGTTGGGGCAGCGGCCCGGTCGTGTAGGTGAGGCCGTACTCCTCGAAGATCTGCCGTACCCGCGGGGCGATCTCCTGGTAGCGGTTGCTCGGCAGGTCCGGATAGAGATGGTGCTCGATCTGGTACGACAGGTTGCCGGTCATGATGTGCATCGCCTTGCCGCCGGAGATGTTGGCCGAGCCGAGCATCTGCCGCAGGTACCACTCGCCGCGGGTCTCGCCCTCGATGGAGCGGCGCTCGAAGGTCGCGACGCCCTCGGGGAAGTGGCCACACATGATGACCGAGTGGGTCCACAGGTTGCGGACGAGGTTCGCCGTCGCATTCGCGCCGAGGGTGTGCAGGGCCGACGGGCCTGACAGCAGGGGGTGGGCGACGTAGTCCTTGGTGACCTGGCCACGGATCTTCTTCAGGGCCTGCGTGACGCCCGCCTTGAACTCGGGGCTGCGGCGACGTCGCTCTGAGGGCAGGTTCTTGCCCAGCTCGAGGTCGTAGGCCGCGATGCCGTACTCGAAGAAGCATGCGTTGAGGAAGTTCCAAAGCGGCTGCCCGAGGTAGATGGGATGCCAGCGCTGGTCCTCGTCGACGCGCATGATGCCGTAACCGAGGTCGTTGTCGCGGCCGATCACGTTGGTGTAGGTGTGATGAAGCTCGTTGTGCGAGTGCTTCCACTGCTGCGACGGAGAGGCGTTGTCCCACTCCCAGGTGGTGGAGTGGATCTTGGGATCGCGCATCCAGTCCCACTGACCATGCATCACGTTGTGGCCGATCTCCATGTTCTCCAGGATCTTGGCCACCGACAGTCCGGCGGTGCCGGCCAGCCATGCCGGCGGGAACAGCGAGAACAGCAGCACCGCGCGGCTCGACAGCTCCAGCTTGCGCTGTACGTCGATGACCTTGCGGATGTACGCCGCATCCGACGCTCCGCGCGAGGCGACGAAGTCGGCCCGGATCGCGTCGAGACGGCGGCCGATCTCTTCGATGTCCTCGGTGCTCAAGTGGGCGATCGGGTTGTCGGTCTTCTTCTGCAGGACAGTCATAGGATCTCCTTCTCAGAGGTCGATGTCGCAGGCGCCGGCCGCGGCCGAGACACAGGTTTGGATGACGACGCCGTCGCCGGGGGCAGCCGTGGTCACATCGCCGGAGCGCAGGTCGCGCACCGAGCCCTCGCGCAACGGCAGCACGCACGAGTAGCAGATGCCCATCCGGCA
>JBOHDD010000472.1:0-1817 GCA_050699155.1 Nocardioidaceae bacterium | reverse complement strand
GCTGAACTTCGGCGACTGCTTCGCCTACGGGCTCGCCGGCACCACGGGCGAGCCGCTGCTGTTCAAGGGCGACGACTTCGTGCACACCGACCTGCACCCTGCTGTCAGGGGACGTAGTTGAACGTGTCCGGGTCCGGACCGACGCGTTCACCCCGGTCGAGCCCGGTGATGTCGTCGATCTCGCTCTGGGTCAGCGCGAAGTCGAACAGGTCGAAGTTCTCCTCGACCCGGCTCCGGGTGACCGACTTCGGGAAGACGATGTCGCCGCGCTGGAGGTGCCACCGCAGCGTCACCTGGGCGGTCGTCTTCCCGTGCGTCTCGGCAATCCTCACCAGCGTCGGGTCGTCGAGCACCCTGCCGCGCGCGATCGGCGACCACGCCTCGGTCGGGATGCCGCGCTGCGAGCCGAAGTCACGCAGCTCGTCCTGGGCGAGGTACGGGTGGACCTCGATCTGGTTCACGGCCGGCACCGTCTCGGTCTCGTCGAGCACGCGCTGCAGGTGGGACCGCTGGAAGTTCGACACACCGATCGCCCTGACCCGACCGGACCGGTAGTTCTCCTCCATCGCCGTCCAGGTCTCGACGTAGTCACCCACGTCGGGCAGCGGCCAGTGGATCAGGAAGAGGTCCAGGTAGTCGAAGCCGAGGTCCTTCAGGGTCTGGTCGAAGGCACCGAGGGCGTCGTCGTACGCGTGGAAGCCGTTGTTCAGCTTGCTGGTGACGAACACCTCGTCGCGGTCGATGCCGGAGGCACGCACCGCCTCACCGACCTGCTGCTCGTTGCCGTACATCTGCGCGGTGTCGATGTGGCGGTAGCCGACCTCGAGCGCGGCCAGCGTCGCCGCCTGGGTCTCCTCCGGCGGGACCTTGAAGACGCCGAAGCCCAGCTGCGGAATCGTGACACCGTTGTTCAGTGTGATGTCGGGGACTGCACTCATCGGCTTCCTCCTCGTCGAGCTCTCCTGCCGTGATATCGCCCTGACGACCATACCCACGACCGGCGTACGACGAGGTCCGGTGCATGCACCATGGACGTGATACATGCAAGATGGGCGACACCATGTCCTTGACCGACCTGCTGCCGGAGCGGCCCGACGCCGACAGCCTCTTCGACGCGTTCTCGAAGTGGGCGGGCGAACAGGGCTTCGAGCTCTACCCGGCTCAGGCCGAGGCACTGATCGAGATCGTGTCCGGGTCCAACGTCGTACTCTCGACTCCCACCGGCTCCGGCAAGAGCCTGGTGGCCACCGGGGCGCACTTCGCCGCCCTCGCCGAGGGACGCCGCTCCTTCTACACGGCGCCGATCAAGGCGCTGGTGTCGGAGAAGTTCTTCGCGCTGTGCGAGACGTTCGGCGCCTACAAGGTCGGCATGCTCACCGGTGACGCCGCGATCAACCCCGAGGCGCCGATCATCACCGCCACCGCCGAGGTGCTCGCCAACCTCGCACTGCGACACGGCCGACACACCGACGTCGGGCTCGTCATCATGGACGAGTTCCACTTCTACGCCGAGCCCGACCGCGGGTGGGCCTGGCAGGTGCCGCTGCTCGAGCTTCCGCACGCGCAGTTCGTGCTGATGTCGGCAACCCTCGGCGACGTCAGCCGCTTCGAGACCGACCTCAAGCGTCGCACCGGCCGGCAGACCGCGACGGTCAGCCACACCGAGCGCCCCGTCCCGTTGCACTTCGAGTACGTCGTCACCCCCGTCCACGAGACGATCGAGCGTCTCCTCGCCGGGGACAGGGCGCCGGTCTACGTCGTGCACTTCACCCAGGCCGCGGCCATCGAGCGGGCGCAGGCGCTGACCAGCGTCAACG
>JBOHDD010000471.1:0-1651 GCA_050699155.1 Nocardioidaceae bacterium | reverse complement strand
CACCGGGAACGGCAGCACCAGCTGGCGGCAGGAGGCCGGGCTCGGGTGCAGCAGGTTGCCCTCCGGCCCGATGGAGCCCCACAGCGAGGTCACCAGCTCCTCGCGGATGGCGTCCAGGGGTGGGTTGGTGACCTGCGCGAACAGCTGGCTGAAGTAGTCGAACAGCATCCGCGGCCGCTCGGACAGTGCCGCGATCGGCGTGTCGGTCCCCATCGAGCCGATCGGCTCGGCGCCTGTGCGCCCCATCGGGGACAGCAGCACACGCAGCTCCTCCTCGGTGTAGCCGAAGACCTGCTGCCGTCGGGTCACCGAGGAGTGGGTGTGCACGATGTGCTCGCGCAGCGGCAGGTCCTCCAGACGCACAAGTCCGGCATGCAGCCACTCGTCGTACGGGTGCTCGGCGGCCAGGTTGGTCTTGATCTCCTCGTCCTCGATGATCCGGTGCTCGTCGATGTCGACGAGGAACATCCGGCCCGGCTGAAGGCGGCCCTTGCGCACGATCTTGGCGGGGTCGATGTCGAGCACACCGACCTCGGACGCGAGCACGACGAGGTCGTCGTCGGTGACCCAGTAGCGGCTCGGACGCAGCCCGTTGCGGTCCAGGACGGCGCCGATCTGCGCACCGTCGGTGAAGACCACGCAGGCCGGCCCGTCCCAGGCCTCCATCATCATCGAGTGGAACTCGTAGAAGGAGCGGAGCTCCTGGCTCATCTCCCCGTGGTTCTCCCAGGCCTCGGGGATCATCATCAGCACCGAGTGCGCGAGCGAGCGCCCGCCCATGTGCAGCAGCTCGAGCACCTCGTCGAAGGTGGCGGAGTCCGATGCGCCGTCGGTGCAGATCGGGAAGAGCCGCTCGAGATCGCCGGGGACGACGTCGCTTGCCAGCAGAGCCTCACGGGCACGCATCCAGTTGCGGTTGCCCTGCACGGTGTTGATCTCGCCGTTGTGCGCGATGAAGCGGAACGGGTGCGCGAGCGGCCAGCTCGGGAAGGTGTTCGTGGAGAACCGCGAGTGCACGACCGCCATCGCGGTCCTGAGCCGTTCGTCGGTCAGCTCGGGGTAGAAGGTGTCGAGCTGCTCCGGTGTGAGCATTCCCTTGTAGACCACGGTCCGCGACGACAGCGACGGGAAGTAGACGTCGGTCTCGAGCTCGGCGCGCTTGCGCAGGCAGAAGGCCATCCGCTCAAGGGCCATGCCGAGCTGGCGGCCGGTGGCGGCGGCGACGAAGAGCTGGCAGAAGGTCGGCATCACGCCGCGTGAGGTGGCGCCCAGCAGGTCCGGCTCGACCGGTACGTCGCGCCACCCGACGACCTCGAGGCCCTCCTCCCCGGCGAGCTCCTCGATCCGCTTCCTGGTCTTGTCGACGATTTCGTCGCTGCCGGGGATGAACGCCGTACCCATCGCGTAGCTCGAGGGAGCGGGCAGCTCGAAGTCGCAGACCGCGCGGTAGAACTCGTCCGGAATCTGCAGCAGGATGCCCGCGCCGTCGCCGGAGTCGGACTCCGAGCCGGAGGCTCCACGGTGGTCGAGGTTGCGCAGGGCGGTCAGCGCCTGCAGCACGATGTCGTGGCTCGGCTCACCGGTCATGGTGGCCACGAAGGCGACGCCGCAGGCGTCATGTTCATGCAGGCCGTCGTACAGCCCTTGGGGC